>CAYTVP010000039.1:0-6924 GCA_964441675.1 uncultured Solibacteraceae bacterium
CTGGTGTCGTCCTGCGCGAAGCCCGACGCCAGCGTCGATGTCGAGCTGTCCGACGGCCATTCTCTGCGGGCGGAATATCTTGTCGGCTGTGACGGAGGACGCAGTGTCATCCGTAAAGCAGCTGGCATCGATTTCCCCGGATGGGATCCGACGACGAGCTGGTTGATCGCCGAGGCGGAGACGTCCGAAGATCCGGCATGGGGTTTCCGCCACGACGCCCTTGGTACCCATGCGATCGGCAAGGTGGAGGATGGTGTGCGGCGGGTGCGAATTGTGCTGACCGAACAGCGGGTGGGACCCGCCAGCGAACCGACACTGCGCGATATCAGCGAGGCGCTGATTGCCGTCTATGGGACGGATTACGGGATCCACAGTCCCACCTGGATCTCCAGGTTCACCGACATGACTCGCCAGGCCGCGGCCTACCGCGACAGACGGGTCCTGCTGGCCGGCGACGCCGCACACGTGCATCCCCCAGTGGGTGGGCATGGTCTTAACATCGGCGTGCAGGATGCGGTAAATCTGGGATGGAAGCTGGCCCAGGTAGTCAACGGGACGTCGCCGGAAAGCCTTCTGGATACCTACCACGCCGAGCGCCACCCGATCGCCGCCCGCGTGCTGCGCAACACGATGGCGCAAATGGCGCTTCGCCGTCCGGACGACCGTACGAAGGCCCTGGCTGACTACGCCTCAGTGCTCCTCAGCATGGACGAGCCGCGCAGACGATTGGCCGCGGAGATGTCGGGTCTGGACGTTCATTACGACCTCGGGGAGGGACACCCGCTGCTCGGTCGTCGCATGCCCGATCTCGACCTGGTCACCGCCAACGGCCCGCTGCGGGTCTTCACCCAGCTGCACAATGCCCGGCCGGTGCTCTTCAATCTCGGTGAGCCCGGTGGGTTCGACATCACTCCATGGGCGGATCGCGTTCCGTTGATCGACGCCGAATACGTTGGACTTTGGGAGCTTCCGGCAATCGGGGCGGTTCCTGCTCCCGCCGCCGCGTTGGTTCGGCCCGACGGATACGTGGCCTGGGTCGGAGACCCAACCCAACCGGGGTTGGCCGACGCGCTAACCACTTGGTTCGGACCGCCTACTAAGGAATAAGCTCTCGCAGGTCATCGATCCAGAAATCGGGGTTCCAGCGTTGCATCTCCGGTTTGCTACCGTAGCCATAGGTAACGCCGCAAGTTTGGACTCCCGCCCGCCGCCCCGCTTCCATATCAGCCGGAGCATCGCCGACGAGTAGACAATCTTCGCGCTGAACGCCCAGCCGGTCGATGGAGCGCAGGATTACGTCCGGTTCGGGCTTGGCGGGGAAGCCATCGGTCCCCTGAACGTGATCGAAATACGGCCGCAATCCAAACTTCTCGAGGACGATGCGCGTAGTCTCCGTGCTCTTGGTGGTGGCGGTGGACTTGCGTCCGCCGAGAGCGGACAAAGCCTCTGCGACGCCTGGGTACAACTCGGTGGAGGCGTGATTGCGTGCGGGATAACACCGCCGGTATTCCTGGACCATCGAGTCGATCTCCTGCGGGTCCAATTCCGGAAACAGATCGGTGAAGAGATCGATCAGGTGACGCCCGATGTAGCCAACGAGAAATTCCTCGCTGACATCCCGCCCGTTGAGACGTGGTGTAATCACATGACGAACCGCCCCACAAATATCGGGGGCGGAGTTCGTCAGGGTTCCGTCGACATCAAACAGGTAGACGGGAAAGGCCGGGATCTTCAAGCCGGCTGCGGCCCGGGAGTGAGACCAGGCGCGGCGTGCGTGTGCTTACTCTCGTCGGTCGGCGGCAGTTTCGGCGGAGCGGTCCGAAGCGGCGGCAGTTCCTCTCCGTCAATTAAGCGGCGAACCTCCGCCGCGTCCAGAACCTCACGTTCCAGAAGGGCGTCGGTGATGCGCTGTACCGCGTCGGAGTGATCGCTAATAAGCTGCATCGCCGTCCGGTAACCCTTGTCAATGATCTTGCGGACTTCTTCGTCGATGCGGATCGCCGTGGCTTCGCTATAGTCGCGGTGCTGAGCGATTTCGCGTCCGAGGAAGATTTGCTCTTCCTTCTTGCCGAAAGATACGGGGCCAAGCTCGCTCATTCCCCAATCGCACACCATTCTTCGCGCGATATCGGTGGATTTTTCGATGTCCTGTGAAGCTCCGGCTGTCTTCGTTTTCACGAAGATTTCGTCTGCGACTCGTCCGCCCATCGCAACGCAAATCGTGGCCTCGGCCTGTTCCTTCGTAAGATCGACCTGGTCTCCGTGGGGCAGGAAGGTCGTTAGTCCAAGAGCCATACCACGCGGGATGATCGTGACTTTGTGCAGAGGTGTTGCATTCGGCGTCAGGGCTGCGACAATCGCGTGGCCCGCTTCATGATAAGCAGTGTGCTTCTTCTCAGCGTCGGAAATGATCTTGGAGCGCCGCTCGACGCCCATCAACACTTTGTCCTTGGCATGTTCGAAGTCGAACATGGTGACAACCTTGCGATTTTGGCGGGCGGCAATCAGTGCCGCTTCGTTTACCAGGTTGGCCAGATCGGCGCCGGCGAATCCGGGCGTACCGCGAGCAATGATCGACAAGTCGACATCATCCGACAGGGGAGTCTTCTTGGTGTGTACACGCAGGATCTGCTCCCGCCCCTTCATGTCCGGACGGTCAACCACCACGCGGCGGTCGAAACGGCCGGGCCGCAGCAGGGCGGGATCGAGTACATCGGGCCGGTTGGTGGCAGCCACCAAGATGACGCCCTCGTTCGATTCGAAGCCGTCCATCTCCACTAGCAGTTGGTTGAGAGTCTGTTCGCGCTCATCGTGTCCGCCGCCGAGGCCCGCGCCGCGATGGCGTCCTACGGCGTCGATCTCATCAATGAAGACGATGCAGGGGGCGTTCTTTTTGCCTTGCTCGAATAGGTCGCGGACGCGGCTCGCGCCGACACCGACGAACATCTCCACGAAGTCAGAACCCGAGATCGAGAAGAACGGCACATTGGCTTCGCCGGCAATCGCACGGGCGAGCAGGGTCTTACCAGTGCCGGGAGGGCCGATCAGCAGGACGCCCTTCGGAATCCGGCCGCCCAGTTTCTGGAACTTTTGCGGCTCCCGCAGGAACTCGATAATCTCCTGGAGTTCTTCCTTGGCCTCCTCAACTCCGGCCACATCCTTGAATGTGACCTTCTTCTGCTGAGAGGAATGCAGCCGGGCACGGCTCTTGCCGAAACTTAGCGCCTTGTTTCCGCCCGATTGCATCTGGCGGACCATGAAGATCCAGAATCCGAGCAGGAGGATAAAAGGAATGGCGTTAATGATAATAGAGACCCAGTTTGCAGAGCTAACGTCTTTAATCTCAACGTCTACCTTGCGCTCGCGGAGAGTCTTGTAGATGTCCGGAAAGTTGGACGGGATCAGCGTTCGGAGAGTGGAGTTCTCTTCACGAAACGTTCCGCGGACCTCGCTGCCGGAAATAACCACCGACTTCACCCGGTCCTTCTCCACCATGTCCATAAACTGGGTGAACGAAACGTTCTGTTCCGGTTTGCCCTTTCCCTGCTTCAATACCGCCCAAAACAGGACGACCACGCAGATAAGGACGACCCAGAAAATTGCTGTCTTCACGTTCGAATTCATGAAAGCTCCCGCAAACCGCCTCGCTATTGCTTAAGACGTTCAATTTCAACTTTTTGATTCAACATACGGCGATACGAGACCCCGCAGCGCCTTAATTTTACATAAATTGTTGAATCGTCGAAAGTTTCAGATGCCGAACCGAATTCTCCGGACCATTTTATTCCCGCAGGCGTTTCGAGCACCGGCCAGTTGCGCCGTTCCCATAGCGGAATGCGGAATCTTTGGAAAAGCACCTTAATATTGGTAGGTTCGGCATGCGCCGCAATACGAAACTGATCTCCGGGCCGCCAGTTCCGGAGAATCAATGGCTCATTCAAGGTTGGCAACAGTACCTTACTTACTACTTCATTATATCGGCATGGCGGTTCGTTTAACGAGATCGAAACAACCTGCCCGCCTGGTATTTCGATAGAGCTCTCGGTCGAAACGGCATATTGCCAGTTTCGAGGCTCCGCCGGGTAGCTCCGTAGATGGCCGAATCGGATCCATTCAAAGCTGCTCATAATATCCACCCCCGGCAGGATGACGCGATCGTGTCCCCGGCCGAGATTGAGCACCCGTTCGACGTGTTCGAATTCAATGCGCAGAAGGTCGCCTTTCACGCGTTGGATCGCCCGGCGGACCATACGGCGGGCAAGCGCGATAGGCAACTTTTTCAGTACCGCCGCTTCAATCACGACGGCGCCGTCTTCCTCCTGGGTAACCGGAGGGATCTGGCTTTCGAGGTAGGCATCTTCTCCGGAAGCGATCTCCGCCAATCCCGCCAGCCCCGCAACTAATCTCGGATTCCACTCACGCTCGAGCATCGGCAACAGGCTGTGGCGGATGCGATTCCGGGAGAAGCGTTGGTCTTCGTTCGAAGAGTCCTCGCGGTAGGCAAGCTGCCTGGTTGCCACCCAGGCATTGACCCATTCGCGATCGATCTCGATCAGGGGACGAACCAACCGGCCGTTCACCGGACGGACTCCCGCCAGTCCCGCTGTTCCTGTTCCCCTTAGAAAACGGAACAGCACTGTCTCAGCCTGATCCGATCGAGTGTGTCCGGTTGCCACATTCGTGCAAGGAGCCTGCTCGAAAAAGTGAAGGCGCGCCTGCCGCGCGGACTGCTCGAGGTTTCCGGTATCGAGCATCGGATGGTCGACGAGGCATTTCAATCCCCGGCTGGCGGCGAGTCCGCGTACGAACTGTTCTTCCTCTTCCGACTCGGGCCTGAGACGATGGTTCACGTGCAGCACCAGCAGCTCGATATTGAGGGAGTTTCGCAGGGCGTCCAGAACATCCAACAGGCATACCGAGTCGCGTCCTCCCGAAACGGCCACACCTACGGTGGCGCCGTGTGAGAACATACAGAATTTACTAATGGTGGATGCGACGCGTTCCAGCACTTCCGGTGCCCTCATTGTAAGTCTTGATATTGGCTCGTCCAGCGTTCGCACGTTGTTGTTTGACGATCAGGCGCGGACAATACCCGACTGCGGCAAGCAGATTGCATACGACGTCGAAACATTGGGAAGTGGTGGCGTGGTGATGAATCCCCGCGAACTTTTTGACGCGTGTGTGGAATGCCTGGCAGAAATGCAGGAGGAAATGGAGGCCGCCGGGCTGCGTCCCGCCGCGGTAGCGGCTTCCGGCTTTTGGCATAGTTTTCTGGGCGTGGATGACGAGGGCGAGGCGGTAACGCCGTTTCTGCATTTGCTGGACACCCGCAGCGCGCCAAAAGCGGATCTGTTGAAACAGACGCTGGATCAACGCGAGACACACTCGCGGGTTGGATGCGTATTTCACCCCAGCTACTGGCCGGCTAAGCTGCTATGGCTGGCGGAGGTGTACCCGGAAGAATGCAAGAAAGTCCGCCGCTGGGTAAGCTTTCCGGCCTATTTGTACTATCGCCTGCTCGGAGAATGGACTGAGTCGACATCAATGATGTCCGGCTCGGGGCTATGGGATCAGAACCGGAATGACTACGACTCAGACCTCCTCGAAGCTCTCCCGGTGGACCGCAAACAGTTGGCCGATCCGGAAGGCATGGACAGAACGGTCGAGCCGGCCCGGGAATCAATTGGACGGAAATTTCCACTCTTTACGGGAATTCCCTGGTTTCCGGCCATCGGCGACGGCGCAGCGAACAATATCGGTTCCGGATGCATTACACAGGATCGCTTCGCGCTGATGGTAGGCACCACCGGAGCTATGCGTGCGGTGATCGAAGCTCCGTCTGTGGGGATTCCCTGGGGTGCCTGGTGTTATCGAATCGACCGGCGCCGCTTTGTTCTGGGCGGGGCGCTATCCGACGGCGGTAAGGTCTTCGAATGGATGACCGAGCGCTTGCAAGGCTTGCCGGAGCATGATGAATTGGAGCGCCAGCTTAGCGCGATGGAGCCCGGAGCGCACGGGCTGACTATGCTTCCTCTTTTTGCCGGAGAACGGTCGCCAAACTGGAATGCCGAAGCCCGCGCCGCGATTACCGGCCTTGGATTACATACCACGACGGTCGAGATCCTTCACGCGTCGCTAGAAGCTGTCGCTTTGCGCTTCCGGTCGATCTATGACATTTTGAGCCGTACCCTGGGCACGCCCCAGAAGGTGATTGCCAGCGGCGGCGCGCTCCTGAAATCGCCGTCGTGGACGCAGATGATGGCGGGCGCTCTCGACCGGCCGCTCACTAGTTGCCTCGAAGCGGAAACATCCAGCCGGGGAGCGGCGATGCTTGCCCTCGAACGCCTCGGAGTTCGGAAACTGAACGAATTCGAAACATCGCTCGGCGAAACGAGCGAGCCCGCTGCCGGGCAAAGAGAAGCCTACACCCGCCTTCTCGAAGAACAAGAAACGCTTTATGATCTCCTCTATCCCAGAAATGTCACTCGAAAGCCAGCTGACGCCTGACGCTGAAGCGCGTGCTAGCCGTGTAAAAATGCTGCTGATGGACGTCGACGGTGTTCTCACCGACGGCATCCTGTGGAATGTTCCGATGCCGGATGGCACCATTCTCGAAACCAAGGGGTTCGATTCGCAGGATGGCATCGCGCTCCAATGGTTGAGCCATTTTGGCATCATCAAGGGCGTCATTAGCGGCCGGACTTCCCCCGCAGTCACGGAGCGGGCGCGGCAGACCAGGATGTCCTACGTCTATCAAGGCAACACCGAAAAGATTCCGTTGCTGAACGAGATCTTCGAGAAGAGCGGGCTGGCGGCGGAGCATACCTGCTTCGTCGGCGACGACTTGACCGATGTTGTCTGCTTCCGCCGTGTCGGATTCGCGGTGGCCACCGCCAATGCGCGCCCAGAAGTGAAGCGGGCGGC
>CAYTVP010000039.1:6934-17888 GCA_964441675.1 uncultured Solibacteraceae bacterium
ATCACGGCGGCCCCGGGCGGTAAGGGAGCGGTCCGCGAAGTAATCGAGATCATTCTCCGGGCGCAGGGACTGTGGGCCGAGATTCTGAAGAAATACGAAGCTGAGATATGACCGAAAAGCTCGGCCTGGTTGTCCATACCGATCCCGGACCGGGGGTGATGCATCAGTTAACAGGCGTCATTGCCGGGTTTAGCGGGAATATCCTTTCGATCGCGATTATGGACATACGCGCCGAAGAAGAGCGTATCTATTTTGAAATCGACCTCCCCGGCGACAGTCAGCCCTTAATTGACGGCTTGCGCCGGTTGGCGGTTGTCCGCCATGTGGAAATCGTCAACAGCCTCCAACGGATTTTCGGTAAGCGAATTATTATTATGGGCGGCGGAGCGCAGGTGGGCATGGTTGCCATGGGCGCGATCTCAGAGGCGGACCGGCACAATATTCGCGGAGAGCATATTTCGATTGATACGATTCCCCTGGTCGGCGAACGTCAATTGGCAGATGCCGTTCGCGCTGTTGCTCGCCTGCCCAGGGCTCGCGCGTTAGTATTGGCGGGTTCGCTGATGGGTGGCGATATTGAGGTCGCGGTACGCGAAGTGCGCGCTCAGGGAGTTCTTGTCATTAGTTTGAATATGGCCGGTAGCGTCCCGGAGGCTGCCGATCTGATCGTTACCGATCCGGTGCAAGCCGGTGTCATGGCGGTTATGGCTGTTGCCGAGACGGCAAAGTTTACGGTTGAGAAACTGAAGAGTCGGATCTTCTAATCCGGCAGGAGTGCCATGAAGGAGAAGCTGATTGTCGCGGCCGTGATGGCCTTGGCGGCCAGCGGTGCAACATGCGAAGGTCTTTCGTCGTTGCTGCTGGCGAATACTGAGATTACCGTTTCTGTGATTGTTCCGCCCGGATCGTTCACCGAACCCGGTCAGGAACACCCTATCGCGGATCTGCCGGAATTCTGTCGCGTCGCCGGCGCTATCAAACCCACACCGGACTCCGATATACGCTTTGAGGTGTGGCTGCCAACCTCGGGGTGGAAGGAAAAATTTCAGGGTGTCGGTAACGGCGGATTTGCGGGCTCCATCAACTACGGCGGGCTTGCAACCGCTCTGCGGCGCGGCTATGCAACAGCATCCACCGACACCGGTCACACCTCCGTGCCAGGCCCTCCCGATGCCAGCTGGGCGTTAGGGCATCCCGAGAAGTTAGTCGACTATGGACATCGGGCCATCCATGAGATGACCGTGAAGGCGAAGGCTATCACGACGGCGTTCTATGACAAGCCGCCGTCGCGCTCGTACTTTTCGTCCTGCTCGAATGGTGGGCGTCAGGCGTTAATGGAAGCTCAGCGGTATCCCGATGACTCTGACGGGATCATCGCGGGAGCCCCCGCAAACCACTTCACACATCTGCTGCTAGGGTTTGTTTGGAACCTGCAGGCCTTGAGTCAAAGCCCAGGGCACGCCATCCAGCCGGACAAGCTGCAAGTCATCGAGCGGTCTGTAATGCGCCGCTGCGATCTCAATGATGGGGTTCGGGACGATGTTGTCGGCGAACCGGGCCGATGCTCGTTCGATCCGTCAGTCCTCGCCTGCAGCAGTGCCGGCCCCAGCCAATGTCTGACCCGTACCCAAGTGGACGCTCTAAAGATGATCTATGGCGGTCCACGATCCAAGGGCAAGGTTCTCTTCCCAGGGTTTGTGCCGGGTTGCGAGCCGGGAAGGGGATCCTGGTCGGCATGGATTACCGGCCACGGTAGCGGTGATGGCCTGCAGGCCGCATTTTCAACCCAGTTTCTGAAAAACATGGTCTTCGAAAATCCGGAGTACGATTACAATCGGTTTGACTTCGACCGGGACCGGGATCTGATGGCGGTGGAGCGGCTCAGCCCGATTCTTGATGCCACCAACCCGGACCTTACGGCATTCGAGAGACGCGGGGGCAAGTTGATCTTGTACCACGGGTGGTGCGACGCTGCTATTCCCGCTGGCAGCACCATCAAGTACTACAACGCGGTGGTGGCGAAAATGGGCAAAAAAAATGCGTCGTCGTTTGTGCGCCTGTATCTTGCTCCCGGCATGTGGCACTGCGGCGGCGGTCCTGGCGCGAACAGTTTTGGCGCCACCGGCGAGGGCGCAGCGGAAATGGCAGACGCGTTGGAAAGCTGGGTCGAAGAAGGACGGACCCCTGGGGCGATTGTCGCGAAGAAGCTGAAACCGGGGATGTCCCCAAATGATCCTTCCGCCGGAGCAGTCGACCGGAGCCGGCCGCTGTGTCCGTACCCGCAGGCCGCAAGCTACACGGGGAAGGGAAGCAGCGACACGGCTTCCAGTTTTGTCTGTGTAGCCCGTTAGTTTCTCACTGCAAACCCAGAGTTTTTCTGGTGGAACTGGCGTAAGATTACCGGAAGCACCGCCACCGCCTGCTTCGCGGCGACGGTGTGCTGCAGGTAAAAAATCCTTTAGCGCCTCCGGCGCTAGATAGGTGTAAACCTTGGGTTATTCTTGTGATTCTCGTTCCTGGTTCCGGTCAGTTTGTCCATTTCTGACCCTTTTGCTTTCTTTTTCGACAACTAAGCCCTTTGCGATCGCTCAGACCAGCCTGTCACAAGGCCCGGCAGTGCCAGGTGTTCAGACGCCCTCGCGCGAGTTGTCCGACTTACCTCAGGCAAGAGTTGGCATAAGCGGCGGAGAGCCATTGCAGATTGGGATCCGGGACGTCATCGATCTTGTGCTGGTCAATAACCTTGATGTCGATGCGTCGCGGATCGAGCTCCAAAGAACGAGATCCGACCTGAACGCAGCCAAGGGAGCGTACGATCCGACAGTTGGCGTCGAGACATCGTTTTTGTACCAGCAGTTACCGGTGAGCTCGATCCTGGGCGGAGCGGCCGACGGAAAACTGCGGGAGACGAACCTTCAACTGACGCCGCTGCTCAGCGGCCTCTTTCCCTGGGGAGGTACCTACGACGTACGTGCGGTAAATTCGCGCACCACGACGGTCAATCAGTTCGTTCCTCTGAATCCGCAGTTCCAGCCCACTCTCAGGTTGGAGATTGTGCAGCCGTTAGTACGCGGTCTCCGGACTGACGAACCGCGGAGACGAGTGGAGATCTCCAAGAAGAATATCTCCATGAGCGACGAACAGTTCCGCCAGCGGCTGATGGACGTTGTCTCCAAGGCACTGAATGCATATTGGAATCTTGCGCTCGAAGCCGAGAACCTGGAAATTCAAATGAATAGTCTCGACGACACGAAGCGCCTGGTAGCGAGTATCCGTCGTCAAGCAGAAAAAGGTATCCGTTCGGCGATAGATGCCGTCGAGTCGGAAAGCCACGCGGCGACGATCGCCGGCAATGTTGCGCGAGGCAAGGAAAACGTGACCCGCGCAGAGAACGCATTGAAGCTTCTGATGTTACAGGATCGCAGTTCACCAATTTGGCAGCGGCCACTTATTGCGGTGGAGGACGTAGATTCGCCGGATTCAGCGGCGAACGCGAAGGTGGAGCTTGAGGAAGCACTACGCCTTGCATTCGAGAAGCGGCCGGAGATCAACCAGTCGCAAATATCGGTGGAAACCAATCAGATCAGCACGCGGTACTTTCAGGATCAAACGAGAGTCAAGTTGGATCTCATTGCCAGTTATACGGCCGCTGGTCTGGCGGGTACTCTGGCGGACAGGGGACCGAACCCGCTGCTTTCAGGCAATGATGATGTGCGTCAGCGCGTGAACGAATTATCAACTGTTGCGGGATTGACCCCGCTGCCGCCTCCCGAAGCGATTGGCGTACCGCCGTTTTTTCTGGGCGGTTACGGCCAATCCATGGCAAATTTATTCGCGCAACGATTCCCCGCCGCGGAAGTCGGGCTGAGGCTTTCTTTGCCGATACACAACCGAACGGCGAAGGCGAACCTTACCTTGGCGCAGCTTGAGGCGCGCCGGCTGGGAAATCAGCGACGGACGATCGAGATGAACATTGAGGCCGAAGTCCGGAATGCGCTGCAGGCGCTGCGTTCGTCGGAGGAGGCTTTGGAAGCCGCGCGCGTAGCGGAGAAGCTGGCCGAAGAGCAATACGCAAGCGAACGGCGCCGATTTGACGCAGGAATCTCGACGGTGTTCCTCGTTCTGGAGCGGCAAAGCGACCTGATGATTGCCCACCTCCGCACGGCAATCGCCGCGGCGACCCGCCAAAAGAGCGATGTCGACTTCGAGCGGGCAATCGGACGAACATTGGATCTCCACAGCATCGTGATTACAGATTCGCGGAGCGGAGAGACTCAGTATCGCGGAGCGCCGCCGCGCGTCAATCCATAGAAGGGAAGATCGTCCACGATCGCATCCATGAGCGCCTTGCGGTTGTCTCGCACGAAAAAGTGATCGCCGGGTAGCATGCGAAGACGGAAATCGCGAGCCGTATGAAAACGCCACGCCTGAATCTCATGCATGGCGACGACAGAATCTTCCGAACCTCCGAATGCGGAGATGGGGCAGTCGAGAGGAACCTGTGGATCGTAGCGGTAGGTTTCGATCATGGCGATGTCAGCTCGAAGCATGGGTAAAAACAGGCGCATCAACTCCGCGTCTTCGAACACCTGGTCCGGAATGCCGTCGAAACGCTTTCTTAACTCCGAAACGAATTCGGGCGTTGCAAGATGATGCATCGGCGGACGGTGATCTGCAAGATGCGGCGCAGGCCGGGCCGATACCCAAAAGTGTTGTGGCAGGAGAGCATGGTGCCGGCGCAGGTCCTGCGCCAGGGTAAATGCGATCAACCCGCCCATGCTGTGCCCGAACATTGCGAAAGGGCGATCCAGCCACGGTATAAGCGCCGCTTCCAAAACGGGGATAAGCTCCGGGATTCGCGTCACCGGGGTCTCCCGGATGCGGGATTCTCGACCGGGCAGCTGAACCGCGCAGACTTCAACCTCGGGCGGGAGATCGTCCGGCCACAGCCGAAAAATCGATGCGCCGGCGCCGGCATACGGAAAACAGAACAAGCGTATCCGAGCGGCCGGGTTGGGTCTCGGGCAGAAGAGCCAGGGTGTGGAACACGAGGATTGAATCACTGAGATAGCCGGTGCCCGCTCGACGAAATTATACGATGACAATTGAGCCGAAATCCCGTTTGAATCCGTCCGTCACACCACTTTCGCAAAAAGTAGACGTCTGGTATGCCAGAACAGAAAGCCTTCCGGAGGCTGCCGTGCTGGATCGCTGTTGGTCTGTTTTGGCGGGGGACGAACGGGCGCGGCATGACCGTTTTCTGTTCGAGAAAGACCGGCACTTGTACCTGATCTCGCACGCGCTTGTGCGATGGGCTCTGTCGCAGTACGATCAAGTCTCTCCGGCGGAATGGCGGTTTGTGGAGAACGATTACGGCCGGCCGGAAGTGGCTCCGGATCAGAACCGTCTGTCGTTGCGGTTCAACCTGACGCACACCACTGGCCTGGTAGCTTGCGCCGTTACTGAGGGATTCGACATCGGTGTCGATGCCGAAGCCGTGGGTCGCGCCACGTTAGACATAATGGCGCTAGCCAGGGCTACTTTTGCTCCTCGAGAAGTTGTCCAAATCGAAGCGCTGTCCGCGGAATCGCAGCGAAGTGCGTTTCTCAGCCTGTGGACGTTGAAGGAATCGTATATCAAGGCCCGTGGCATGGGGCTTTCTCTTCCGCTCAAGGATTTTTCCTTCGAGCTTCGGCCAGATGGTCCACCGGTGATCTCGTTCGAGGGGTCTATTCGCGATGACCCAGCTGCTTGGCAATTCCGCCAAATTCGTCCGACGGCGGAACATACTCTCGCGGTTGCCGTAAAAAAGGGGCTACGTCCGGAATTGCCCATTGAGGTAAGGGAAACCGTGCCGCTACTCTGACTTTTCGATATGGATGCGGGCGCAGGTCTCCAGGATCAGGCTGAGAGGCTGGGCGAAAACGCCGAAGGTTTGCTGGTCTTCCGTGGTAAACGGTTGCCCGTCCTGCTTGTTCACGAGCTGCGCCACGGCGATCACGTTGCCTTGGCGGTCCGGTATCGGCATGCAGAGAATACTCTTCGTCTGGTACTCGGGCGGTTGGTCGATCTGAGGATTGAAGTTGGGATCGGCACCGGCGTCCGCAACATTAGCCACCTTGCCGGACGCCGCTACCCGGCCCGTGATTCCGGTACCGGCCGGCCAGGATGTCTGCACTACTCCGTGGTCATCCCGCGGCAGCCAGGAACGAAGCACCCCCGCCGCGTCGACGAGGTAAATCGTCGCCCGCCCGGCACGCAGCACACGTTCCAGCCGCGCGGCGATCACATTCAAAACATCCGCGGAGAGTTCTGCTGTGGTGCCCTGATTGGCAAAATCCATCGTCTCGAGCAATAGCCGGAATTGTTCGGTCGTCTCCTCAAGAAATTGTGCGAACTGCTGGTCCGACATTGCTTCAATCTGATTCTGCAATTCACCTGTTTGCCGAAGCTGGGAAAACGCCTGGAACAGGTTGCCCGTGCTCGAAACCAGCCCTGAAGTAAAGGAAGTGAGCTGCCCGTCCTCAAGCGTCAGGATACGGTCGGCGACATCGAGAATCCTGTTGTCGTGAGTCACCATAACAACGGCACATCCTTGTTTTTTGGCGAGATCGTGAAGAATGGTGACCACTTCGCGGCCAGCCTGCTTGTCGAGAGCAGCGGTTGGCTCATCAGCCAGGATGATTTTGGGTTGGCGGACAAGAGCTCGAGCAGTGGCAACGCGCTGGTTTTGACCGCCGGAGAGCTGGCTCGGGTAATGATCGATGCGTTCGCCCAAGCCCACCGCTTTCAGCATGGCGACGGATTGACTGCGCATCTGCTGATCGGACATTCCTGGTTCGACCTTCAGCGCCATCTGAACGTTCTGGGCGGCGGTCAGGCTCTTCAGCAGGTTGTGCGCCTGGAAGATGAATCCGATACCCCTCCGGACCTTAGTCAGGAGTTCGGGAGTGGCTGCTTTCAGCTCCTGCTCTAACGTGCGGACACTGCCTTCTTCTACAGATCGAAGGCCGCCGATCAAGGTCAGAAAGGTTGTCTTACCGGAGCCCGATGGCCCGGTGACGATGACCAGTTCTCCGGGAAGTATCTCCGCGTTGATGTCGTGGAGAATCTGTTTACGCAATGAACCCGAGCCGAAATAATGATTCAACCCCTGGACGGCGATCAAAGGCGTCATCGTGGTGGACACGCGGAGACCTAAAATACCTCGGCGGGATCTGCGGATTTCAGCTTCCGTATGGCCAGGATGCCCGAAATGCCGCACATCGCGACAGTAAGGCCGAAAACAATGAGAGCGCGCGAAACGGTCATCCCGACAGGAAGCATGATGCTCCTTTCGATGAAAATGTAGAGCGCTTCCGATATGATTGCACCCGGAATAAAGCCCAGGATCGACATAATCAACGCTTCATAAATAACTGTGACGATCAGGAAACGATCGGCATAACCGATCGCCTTCAGCGTGGCATATTCGTTCAGATGATCGCTGACGTCCGTATAGAGAATCTGGTAGACGATCACTGCTCCGACAATCAAGCCCATGAATGCACCGAGGTTGAAGATAAACCCGATGGCGGAATTCTTGGCCCAATAATCGGTGTCGATCGCGATGAGCCCGGCACGAGTATAGGCACGGACGTCGCCGGGCAGGGAAGAATTGATTGCGGCGCGAACCTGCTCGTGGTCCGCGTTGGGCTTCAGTCTGATAATTCCAAGATCGATGAGCGACGGGTTGCCTCCCGACAGGTACAAGTAGGTGCGATCGCTCATCAGGAGATTTCCTTCGGCGCCGAATGAAACTCCAAGTCTGAAAAGATCGCCGACGCGAACCTGGCGCCCGTTTACCTCAGTGGTGACTTGGTCGTTCTTTCGAAACTCAGCGGCAATCGGACCGAAGTCGGGGCGGGACGCCTCATCGAACAGAACCACGCCGGGCACGTCCAGCTTTGGAAGTTTGGTAGCAGGGTCGGAGATCTCAAATGCGTCTACTCGCGGATCGAATGCCAGGGCAAAGATAGGGCGACTGGCTCGCGTTTCTGGGTTCTTCCACTGGAAAAGACCGAAATAGATGGGTATGACAGAATCAACACCCTCAATTCCCAGAGTCTGGGCAAGACGCCTGCCAGTGAACGGCTTCGTAGAAACCAGGTACGTATACTGCGAGCTGACCATGAACAGATCGCCGCGAAGGCGATTGTGAATCAGAACCGCGCTGGAGAACAACGCATCACTGAAGCCGAGTTGCAGCAGGATGAGGGTGACGGCAAAGGAAATGCCAGCAAGCGCCGCCAGCAGCCGGCGCTTCTCCATTCGCAACTGAAGCCAAGCAAGAGCTAGGGGCGACATACGGCGCTAGGGCTGAATCAGCACGTTTACCTGGGCGTAAATAAGCTTCTGCGCGATGTCGTTCGGCTCCAGGCGAATCCTCGTCTTCGCGATCCGCCGGTCCGTGTCGGCCACCGGATCCAGCGGCAAAATCTGACTCCTGGAGATCTCGGTGCCGATCTCCTCTACGGTCCCCCGTAATTCGTGCGGCAATACCGTGGAGCTGATTGTTGCGGTTTGGCCGGCCCGCAACCGGGGCAAGTCTTCCTCGTCCACCTCGGCAACAACATACATTTCCTCGAGGGAGGCAATCTCGAGGAGACCATCAGGGCTGATCTCTTCCCCAACCCTCGCGTGTATCGCGAGGATCCGGCCGCTAAACGGTGCGCGAATGTAAGCCAGCGAAGAATTGAGCAGCGCACGTGACCGCTCGGCTTCTGCGACGGACACCTGGGCTTCCGCTACGTCCAGATCAGCCTGGCGTACCTGTGAGAGAGCATTCAGCTGCTGTTTTGCCTGAGCAAGGCTTTCTTCAAGTGACCGTACCTGCAGCGCCTTCTGGTCCACTTCCAATGCGGACACATCACCCGTTTGGAGCAATTCCGCGTAGCGGCGATGTTCTTGCTGTGCATTGGTCAATTGACCCTCGATACGCGCAATTTCCGCTTGTTGCGAAGCTACGTCGGCGGGCTTCGGACCTGCTGAGGTTTGCGCGACGCGCAGGCGCGCAACGTCCTCCTGCAGACGCGCCTGCTTTACCGCGGCAAGAAGGTCGCTGTGGTTGTCCAACACAGCGAGGATGTCGTTCTTCCGGACGGAATCGCCTTCCTTTACTCTGAGCTGCGCGACCACAGCCCGGCCAAAGGATGATGGGGATGCCACTTTTGTGATCCCGTCAGCGGGCTCGATCCGGCCAAGGCAACCAATTGGCCTGGGGCCTGTCTCAACGGACTTAACTTCCGGCGCAGGTCTCTGTTTGTCCCGCCAAAATAGAGCTACGGCGGCCGCAGCAGCCACCGCGCCCAGCAGCATCCAGATGCGTTTGCTTGTCACGAACCGGCCTTAAGCGGAGTTCTTACTACGGGCGAACGTCAAACGGCAAACGCCAAGGCGTCTCCAGGCTCGTCCGCACTGTTCGGAAGGATCAGAAGAACCAGCCGCTGTCCTCAGACTTCTCTTTCACTACGACGATCACAGGCCGGACAGCGCCGGCCAGAACGCCGCGCGTGCGCAATTCATCGATTGCGATAGTCACGTCGTTGAGAATCGCGCCTTCACCGCGCAGCAGCTGTCTAATTCGCGAACGGCTGGCATTGGCGAGTTGAAGGATGATCGGGGCCTCGTTAGACTCGGCTGCGGTGCTTTTTGCAGTCGACTTAGTGGCCGCCGGCGAATCAGGATTCGCGGTGGTTGCCATGTTGTGCTCCTCCTCTGGTTGGAGAGTCGATCATAACAAGGCTCCATGGCGGCGGCAAAGGGGAGATTAGACTCGGGTTGAATATTTTTTTATCGTCCAGTTGATCGGAGAACGAGTCGAATTACGAGAAGCTATTTCGATTTTCCAAAAATGAATTCTTGCAGTGTGAACCTAGGGAGTGTTATTAAGGAGCACGGAGTATCCATGGACAGCTCGAAAATGCCGAAATCAGTAAGGAGAGTTGTGGTGATCGAGGAGAATGATGGCGCCACTACTCCCGTGATTCTTTACCAACGCCCCGGATTAAGACGGGGGAGTTCGCGCGGTCTCCGCCCGATTGAGCGCGCCGTCCGCAAGATGTACACTGCTCAGGCCACGTTTGCGAATGCTTATATCGCACGGCATGAAAGATCAAACCAGCGGGAAAAAGATGGTTGGCTGAAGGACCTCGGAAAGAATATGAAGAGGTCGCTTCGCGACGCCCGGCGGGAAGTCGAAGACTGATCGGCGCTTTGGCCGGTTTGGTGGTTGTTGTTTACTAGCTACCAATCCTCTGCCGCCACGGGATGTTAAAAACGAAATACAATCCCACGCGGCTGGTCGCGGACGAGGATCGCCCAGAGCTCCTGATCGTGGAACCTCCCGCAAGCGCGAGGTTTCGCAACGCCCGTTTCGTTTCCTATCTCGCGCGTTGGGCGATCGGCGCAGTTTGGCTGCGCATCACCCGCAAGAATGGTGAACAAGTATCGGCGCGCCGCTTACGGGAATTGATTGAACGGGCCGGCGGCTTGTGGGTGAAAGTCGGTCAGCTGCTATCGCTGCGAACGGACATTTTTTCAACCGAGCTGTGCCAGGAATTGTCACAGTTGCAGTATCGTTCCGTCGCCTTTCCGTGGCCGATCGCGCGCTCGATCCTAGAAGACGATGTCAGTAGCCCTCTCGAACGCCACTTCGATGAGTTCGAGACGGCCCCTTTTGCTGCTGCATCGATCTCCCAAGTCCATCGAGCTCACTTAAAAGTTGAAAATGTCTGGGTTGCCGTTAAGGTGCAACGGCCGGACATCCGCTCGACATTCGCCCGCGATTTAGGCGCGCTCCGGTTCCTGGTAGGCACTCTTGAGCAGTTCAACATCATGAGTCACCTCAAGTGGGATGAACTGTTATGGGAAATCGAGCAGATCGTGGACGAGGAAACCGATTACCGCTATGAGG
>CAYTVP010000040.1:0-14378 GCA_964441675.1 uncultured Solibacteraceae bacterium
AGCAGTTTATACTCAGCCGGATCGCCCCAGCGGTCGTGGCCGTGAGTTGGCTGCTTCCGCGGTGAAGCAATGCGCCCTCATTCACGGCCTGGATGTCCGCCAGCCGAGGCGAATCCGCGAGCCCACGGTTGTTGACGAAATTCGATCCATGGCGCCCCGTGCCATGGTGGTTGTCGGCTACGGTCAGATCATTCCGCAATCCATCATCGACATTCCACCGCTCGGAATTATTAACGTGCACGCATCGCTTTTGCCGAGGTACCGCGGTGCTGCGCCGATTCAACGCGCGATCGCAGCAGGCGAGACGGTAACCGGCGTAACAACCATGCGGATCGATGCAGGTCTCGATACCGGGGATCTCCTCTTAGCCGCCGAGACGCCGATTGGAGCAGATGAAACCAGCATTGAGCTTTTCCGCCGCTTGGCGGAAATGGGCGCCGGACTCCTGGTCAGAACCCTTGAGGAATTGGAAGCCAATACTCTCCATCCCCAAAAGCAGAACGATCGAGAGGCGACCTACGCGCCTATCCTCACCAAAGAAGAAGGTCGCGCCGATTGGCACTTGACCGCTATCGAGATCGCGAACCGCGCGCGCGGGTTTCAACCATGGCCCGGCTGCTATACAACGTTTCGGGATCGCAATCTCCAGATACTGCGCTGCCGGCCATCCGACGAAGTTTTGATCGCCGAACCGGGGTCGGTGGCCGCCCGGCGGAAGCGCCTGTTTGTTGCCTGCGGCCACGCAACCACTCTCGAGATTCTGGAACTGCAGCTCGAAGGCCGCCGGCGCGCTTCTGCTGCGGATTTCCTGAACGGGCAGCACATCGGAGACAATGAGGTCCTTGGAGTCCAACACAGTTGAATCTTCCCGTTGGTTATCGTTATTCGGCCGTATACGCGGGAATCCGCCGCACGACGGCCGCCGATCTTTCGCTAATCGTCTCTGACACACCGGCATCTGCCGCCGCTGTCTTCACGCGTAACATTGTTCAGGCATCGCCGCTTCGCTTATCCCGGAAGCATTTGGCGGAATCAGGTGGAAAGGTTAGCGCGATCCTGATCAACGCCGGTAACGCCAACTGTGCCACGCGGACAGGCGATCGCGTGGCTTTGGCGACGGCACGTGCGATAGCCCGGCGTGGAGGGTGGCCGGTAAACGAAGTAATTCCAGCCTCCACAGGCGTCATTGGTGTGGAACTCGATGCCGCGCTCATCACGGATGCGTTGCCGGCGTTGTTTGATGGTCTTGCGCCAGAGCGTTTCGAGGACGTCAGCCGGGCGATTATGACTACGGATACTGTCCCGAAAACAGCCGCTGCCGAGGTCCACGTCGGCCCGGGAACTGTTCGCATTGCCGGCATGACCAAGGGCTCCGGGATGATTCATCCCAACATGGCTACTACGCTGGCGTTTGTGATGACCGATGCCGCCATTGGCGTACCGAAACTCAAATCCATGCTGCGGGATGCTACCGACCGCAGCTTCAACTGCCTGTCGGTAGACGGTGACACGTCGACAAACGACATCATCGTATTGCTGGCCAACGGAGCGAGTGCGCTTAAGCCCGCTGCCGGAAAACTGCAGGCATTTGAAGAAGCAATGAACTCCGTATTGGAGAGTCTGGCGCGCCAAATCGCCGCAGACGGCGAAGGTGCTCGTAAATGCATAACCATCGATGTCTCCGGCGCAAGGGACCATCAGGAAGCTCGGAAGATCGCGCGGGCCATCGCGAACTCACCGTTGGTCAAGACAGCAATTGCCGGCAGCGATCCGAATTGGGGACGTATTCTGACGGCTGCAGGCTATTCCGGTGCGAAGTTCGACCCCAATGAGGTGGAGATTCGATTTCAGAACGTGCGAGTGTGCCGCCGCGGACTAGCTGTCAGATTCGACGAAGACGATCTGAAATCCCGGCTTGGACAGCCGGATGTTGCCATACGCTTCACGGCCGGCAAGGGCACCGGCGAGGCCCGGTTCTGGACATGTGATCTCACCGAGGGCTATATCGAAATCAACGGCAGCTACCGGACCTAGCATGCGGCGGTTAGTCTCTGTTCTCGCCCTAAGCCTTGCCGGTCTCAGCGTTTCCGCTCAGTCAACTCCACGCGCGGTGGTAAGCGAGATGGCGGCCAGCCTGACGGCGGCGAGTCCGTGGGCATTTATTCGGCTCATTTCGCGCGAGGCGCCGCAGCGGGAGGATTTATCAACGAAGGTGCAAGCGCTGGTGACGGGCTATGAGATCTCTTCGTCGATCGAAATTCTCTCGGAATCCGAAGAAGGAGCCTCTGCCAAGCTCGAGCTCGACTGGTATCTGAAGTTGACGTCGCGCGGGGTTTCGCCCAGTTTGGTTCAACGGCGCGAGCGCGTTCAAGTGAGCTTTGAACGCAAAGGAAAGAACTGGCGGGTCACTCTTCTAGAGCCAGTTGCGCTCTTTGCTCTGCCATAATCGCCGCTTCCTCGAGAGTGGCCATGCTGGGATATGCGTGTTCGGTCTTCAACCACACCAGCGGTTGCTTGCGGACGCGCGCCTGGAAGAACCGGTGAATGGCGCTGAGGGTTGCCAGTGTATTGAGCAGATTTGCCCAGAACACCCGCAGGGGAACCCACTTGGCGAATCCAAAACCGTATATCTGCGCGCAGCAGAATCCTCGCGTGGCCATGCGCTCCACCTGGAAGATCGCAGCAATCCACGCCAATTGAGATACATGCCCGTCGAGCCCCCAAGACGTGTTCGAGAGGGCTGCAATCACCCACGTTGCCAGTCCGTAAAGAAAGATCAGATTTGCCAGAACACTCAGCGGATTTCCAACCAGGCCTTTGCGGTCGCGCCAGAGCCAATACCACACGCCGGGGTTGCTGCCCCAACCGTTTCGCTCCCAGCTTTGCAGCGAAATCCCGGTGATCCATCTTGTCCTCTGCCGGACGGCGCCGCGGATCGATTGTGGGAAAAACTCGCGCGTCGCCACCGCGCGGGCGCCTTCTAGCGAAGTAAAGATCTGCGAGAGCCCGAGGCGATGTACGCGCATGCCAATCTCATAGTCTTCCGTCAGGCACTCCGGATCGAACACCCTGTTCGAGTACTTCTCGGCCAGCAAGCTGACACACTCGCGAGATAATGCGGTCCCGACACCGCACGATGGCAGGAACCCGCCGCCGTAGACGCGTGCCCGCAGGTCTTTCCACTGCGACTCGGCGAATTCGTCGCAGTACACAGCGTGAGTCCAATCGCGCGCGGGAGTTGCCAGAGGCACAACAGGAATCTGCACCATTGCGTGATCGTCCAGCCCGCGATTCACCAATCGCAGGGATTCCGGATGGATCACATCTTCGGCATCGTGCAGCATGATGGCATCGAATTCTTTACCGGTTTCCTGCTCGTGGAGCAGCATGTGCTGGAGAATCCAGTTCAAACAGTCTGCCTTCGACGTGGGGCCGTCGTGGGGGCAGATGCAGAGGTGTACCTGCGGTTTTTTCGATGCCACGTCCCGCATCACGCTAAGGGTGTCGTCATCGTTCGGATAAGCGCCGACGAAGAACTCGTAGTTCCCATATTGGATTACGCGCAGGTTGTGGTCCAACATCTGCGCGATCACCTGATGCTCCTTCCAGAGAGGAACAAAAATCGCAATTTTCTTTTCTACCAGGCCGAGCGGGACCGGAGTGTGTGTGGCGCCGCGCTGCCGCCACCACCGCGCGAGGAACATCACATCAACGACCAAATCGTCCACTCCGCTGATCAGAAGCCAGATAGCAATCCACGGTAGGATTGCGAGAATCCAGGCGTCGACATGAGACAGGGCTGTGGCGGCCTCCGGGGACACTCTTCCCTTAGTGGCGCTTTGGAAGTATTTATCTCAGTTGCGTCGTATTAACTGAGGATCTTGCGGAGCTCTTTCTCGAACGCCGCTGCCTGCCGAAAGAAACCAAGATCCGTCGGATGCGAGCCGTCGATTGTGTCTTCGCCGTCTTCGCCCAGCAGTTCCTCGCCACGCAAGTAGCTGAGATGCGGAACGTTTTCGCCTTGCATCTTCTTGTATACGGCACGCAGTGCGGCCTGATTGGTTTCATTTCGTTCTCGCCGTGCCCGGTTTAAGAACCCGTCCGCATAATTGCGATCTTCTACCAGTAGAATCGGCGTCGATGGTCGCGCCTCGCGGAACAACCGGATGCAGGCCTCCGCCCGGGCGTGGACATCTGCCGCAGTCATGTTCGGCAGGCAATCGATAACGAAAATTGCCGGATCCAACTCAGCGATGAACTTGGCTACTTCCAACTCCATTCGTCCATTGCCGGAAAACCCGAGATTGATTGCTTCCCGGTCGAAGCGCCGCCCGAGAATCGCGACGTGCGTCATTCCCGCGCGGGAAGCCGAGGCCCCGTGAGTGATGGACGTTCCATAGAAGACAATCGATCGCCGGGCGCCGTCCCGTCGTGGAGCAGCAGCGATGGCGGCGGACTTTGGAACTCCGATCTCAAGCGAGGTGACACCATTGCGAAGCGGAAAGTAGAGGCAATATTCTCGCCTTGAGGACGGCAGATCGTTGGCCAGGGCTCCGGTATTCACCGGAAACGTTACGGGCCGTCCGATGCTGAGCCAGTGCCAACGGCCTTGATCCGTTTTGGCGTAAAGATCGACGCCGCTAGAAGCGACGGCCGTCATGGTTGGAATCGTGAGGCTTTCCTTGGTAATGGTCCAGCGGGCATGAATCGCCGGCGTCTCCGCCAGGAACCGCACCAGGACGCCAGCGGAGTCCCGGCTCAGATCCCATACTTCCTTGCGGACAACGCCCTCAGCACGCGCCGGCAGACGATCGTAAGGCGACTTTCGATCTTTGAATCCCAGGCCTTCCACGGTCAGCGTCCGGGCTTCGTGCCAGGAAAGCTCTTGAGAATTTGCTCCTGTTGTTTGTGCTGTGACATGAGAGACAGCGGTAAGCCAGCAGAAATGTCGGCGATTCATCATTTCAGTAGATCCCGAAGAGCCTCCAACTCCCGTCCAGCCTCGGAGAACTTGCCTTCCGACATCAGATCACGGTATCTCTGAAGCCGTTGTCTTGCTTGATCCACGCGAGGGTCTCCTGCCGCCCCTGCTGCGGGCGGCGCTCCGCCTGACGCTGGTCGGTCCGCGCCCGACGCTGTGGATGAAGTCCGTTCCGGGGCCGGCCGCGGAGCACTTCCTATCAACTGCGCCAGGGCTTCCTCATATGTATCGGCATAGGCAAGCTGCGACCCGGTAGCAAGCGCCACTTTGCGCAATTGCGGCATCGGCGCCTGCGCGGCCTGCAAGTAGATCGGCTCAACGTACAAAAGGGTCTCGCCGACCGGCAGCACCAGCATTTGCCCGCGGATCACCTTGGAGCCCTGCTGGTTCCATAAGGCAAGATCTTTGGCGATGTTCTGATCCTGATTGATGCGCGCCTTGATCTGCATTGGCCCGAACACCAGCTGTTGCTTCGATAGCTGCGCAAATACGATCTCCCCTAGATGCTCGCCATCGCAGCGGGCCACCATCAGGCCAATGAGATTGCTCTTGTTGCGTGGCGTAAATGGGATCATCAGCAGGAACTCCACCTCTCTTGATCCGGGTAGAGAACCCACAATGTAGGTGGGAATGGCAGTGACCGCCTGTGACTCCTGGCTGGACGTGTTACGAGCTACATCCCACACATCTTCTTTGTTGTAAAAGGCCTCCGGATCGCGCATGTGGAACGTGCGGTAGACCTCGGCCTGGATCCGGAAGATTGTCTCCGGGTACCGGGCATGCTGCCGGAGGTCGTCCGGCATCTCGCCTTTATCCCGGAACAATTTCGGAAACAGTTGCCGGTAGGCCGCGACGATGGGATCCGAATCGTCGAAGATATACAGCGTGATGGTGCCATCGTATGCATCAACCGTTGCTTTCACGGCATTCCGGACGTAGTTCATGGCGCCCATACCGTCCACGCGAAGGCTCCGCGAATAGGGATGACTATCGGACGTGGTGTAGCCATCGGCCATCCACACCAGCCGTCCTTCGTTAGTGACTACCAGATACGGATCGCGGTCCCAATGCAGGAATGCCGCGATCGTCGTCAGCCGTTCCCGAACATTGCGGCGGATCATCATCCTGCTTTCCGGCGTGAGATAGTTCGTCAGCAGAATGTTCCAGTCGCCCTCGCGGAGCGCGGCCATGACGCGCATCGGAACCGAGGAAATGGGAAAGCCGCCGGGACCTTCGTACCGCGAGTGGACGTTCTCCGATCCGGACGGATAGTTGAACTCGGGCTGCGCCGTCCGCACGAAGACGGGCTCGTGAACGGCTTCTCCGTAATAGATCTCCGGGCGGGTCAGCTTCAATCCGGCGGTTCGGATTTCGGGCGGCGCGTCCTGAATAAATAACTGGGGCAGACCGTCGGGTGTGATGCGGTTCGCCTCCGCCATAACCACGCCGTAGCCGTGTGTGTAGATAAAGTGCGGATTGATCCAACGGGTCCGCGCGTCGGGCAGTTGGTTGACATCCAGTTCCCGGGGCGCCAGCAGAACCTGCTGCATCTGGAGCTTGCCGTCCTTGTCGGGAAGCATATAGCGGTCTACGTCGCTGTCCGCGAAAACATAGTAGGGCCGCAGTGCCTGGATCTGGGCGATGGTGTCATGAAAAGCCTGCCAGTCCCAGAGCCGTACATTCTCAAGAGCGATCCGGTGTTCAGCGGCGTTAAACCGTGCCTCCATACTTGCTGCAAACTCAACTTCCTTCGCCCGCTTGTCGAGACCGAATGCAGCCCTTGTTCCCGCGATGTGCCGTTCGATGAACGGCCGCTGGATCGAAATCTCGTTCGGCCGGACGCGCAGCCAGTTCACCGCGTTCGCGGCGAGGCCGGGCACAATTAATGCGGCGGCTACAATTATTACCGCCACCGCCACCCGCCCCATAAAAAATAAGCCCGCAGCGGCAATACAGGCTGCCATCGCTCCCCAGGCAGCCGGGAGCCGGACCACTTCACTGACATAGTCAATCCCGGTCATGAAACCGTGATCCTCATAAAGCAGATCGTAACGGCCAAAGTAGATGCGGAGTGCCAGCGCCAGCAGTCCAACCGTTGCCGCAGCTCGGATAATCTTCGATTCGAGCAACTCGCCCAGGCGAAGATCGCGAATATCGATATCGCCGCCACCCTCGCCGAGGCTGCGAAGCCGATCGTAAAGCTGCGTACCGCGCGCGGATGCCCAGTAGACGATCATGGCCGCGATGACGACGGTAATGACCATGCCCAGAAGCATTCGGTACATCGGCAGTCGAAACAAGTAAAAACTCAACGATTCGCCGAATACGGGGTCACTCCACTCGCCGCCTGTTCGACCTCCGCCGAAGAAGCGGACCACGGTCCATGGATCGACGGTGCTGATTGCGATCAGCACTGAAACGACGAGCAAAATCAGTGCGGCAAACTTACCAAGGTTGCGGAGCGTTGCGGCGTAAACTCCCGCGTGCTGAACTCCTTGACGGTGGGCCAGCCAGAGCAGCACGAAAATCGTTATCGCCGCGGCCACGATCGGAAGAAACCCGTAGCTGAGCATCGACAGCCAGGTTTCCACTTGTCCGACTTCTTTCCACCACTGAAATTCGATTACATATCCAGCAATGGTTCGCAAGCCGATCGCGAGCAGAAACAGGATTGGTAATAAGAAACCCAAGCTCCAGCGTCTGCGTGGCTCCTGGCGGGGGGGCGGTGGAAGATCATCGTCACCGCGGATGACGACTGGTCGCATGCCTACGACTCTATCGTGTCAGTAGCCGTATGGAAACCTCAAATCGCACTTTCGCGAGCGAGCCGGAATCACGAAGCGCGCCAAACGATCTCGCCGGCGACCAGAGTTGCAACCGGCCCGCCGGCAAACTGACGCCCGTGGAACGGTGAATTGCGGCTCTTCGAAGCAGTCTTATTTAAGTCGTAGGTCCACTGCCGGGCGGGATCGAGAATCGTTACATCAGCCGGTGAGCCGGGTTGCAACGTGCCGCGATTCAGTTTCAGAATGCGCGCAGGCCCGGTAGTGTAAAGCTCGATCATGCGGTTGATCCCAATCAGTCCGGGCTGGATCAGACGCTCGAACGTTAATCCGACCGCCGTCTCGAGGCCAAGAATGCCGAACGGGCATTGCTCGAACTCCTGCATTTTTTCGCTTCCCGCGTGCGGAGCATGATCCGAAGCCAGCGCATCGACTACCCCTGACACAATACCTTCCAGGCAGGCTTCGACGTCGTGCGCACCTCGAAGCGGCGGCTTCATCTTAAAAGAGCTGTCGTAAGGTATGACTTCCTTGTCGGTGATTGTAAAGTGATGCTGCGTGACTTCACAAGTCACCGGGAGCCCGCGCTTCTTCGCTTCGGCCACCATGGCAACCGCGTATCGTGTCGATAGATGCGCGACATGAAAGCGCGCGCCTGTGACCTCGGCGAGAAGAATGTCCCGCGCCACCATCACGTCTTCGGAGCAAGAGGGTATGCCGCGCAGGCCGAGCCGCGCCGACATGGCGCCTTCATGCATATCGCCGCCGGCGCTGAGATTCAGATCCTCGCAGTGATCGATCACGGGCAGATCGAAGCTTCTCGCTGTCTCCATCGCGCGCCGCATTACTCGCGAATTCATAACCGGCCGGCCGTCGTCGGAAATGGCAACAATACCCGCGCGTTGCATCCCGCCGATGGATGCCAGTTCCTCGCCGAGGCTACCCTTGGTGATCGCGCCGATCGGGAACACATTGACGATCCCGGCCTCTTTTGCACGCTGGACAATATAGCTGGTAACATGCGCGGAATCGTTCACCGGCTTCGTGTTCGGCATGCAGCAGATGCTCGTGAAACCGCCTGCCGCAGCGGCCCTGGCGCCTGTTTCGATCGTCTCGGAATGAACGAAGCCCGGCTCGCGAAGGTGAACATGCATGTCGATGAACCCGGGCGCGACGATTAGGCCGCTGGCATCGAAGACTTCAGCTTCCGGCGCAAGGATATTGTCATCGATGCGGCGGACGATCTCGCCTGCTATCAGGACGTCCGTCACACGGTCGAGGCCGGAGGCCGGGTCGATCACGCGGCCTCCCTGAATCAATAGCTTCGCCATCGGTTTAGCTCAGTACCCTCTCAAGGACCGCCATCCTCACGGCAATTCCGTTCTCGACCTGGTTCAAAATCACCGACCGTTGCGAATCCGCCACTTCCGAAGAGATCTCGCGTCCGCGATTCATCGGTCCGGGGTGCATCACGATCGCGTCCGGCTTCGCCAGATCGAGATGCTCCAGGCGCAGTCCATAAAACGCAAAGTAATCTCCTGCCGGGAATGACGGCTCATGAATCCTTTCCAGTTGAACGCGGAGCATCATGATCACATCGGTATCGCGAAGTGCGGCTGCCATATCGTGGGTCAACTCCACGCCCGGCGCCAGCTCCGAGAGCTCTGCGGGCAGGAGAGGCGCAGGTCCGCAGAGGACTATGGACGCTCCGAACTTCGACAGCAGGTGTATGTTGGATCGGGCAACGCGGGAGTGGGCAATATCGCCAATGATGGCCACACGCAAGCCGTCGAGCCGCGGCCTGTGATCGAGAATCGTTCGAGCATCGAGCAATGCCTGTGTCGGATGCTCGTGCGTGCCGTCTCCGGCGTTGATAATCGCAGCATCCAGGTAGCGGGCGAGAAAATGGGGCGCGCCGGAAGCAGCGTGACGCATCACGATTGCATCGGGATGCATGGCGGCGAGAGTGGCCAGCGTATCCATCAGCGACTCGCCTTTCGATGTGCTGGAAGCGGATGCGCTGATGGACACCGCGTCGGCGCCTAAGCGTTTGGCTGCGATCTCGAAGCTGATCCGTGTCCGTGTGGATGCTTCAAAAAACAGCGTCACGATCATCCGCCCCGGAAGCAGATCCAGCCGTTTGTTTTGCTGCCGCTGCGTTTGCTGAAACTCTTTCGCGCGGTCGAGAATTGCCTCGATTTCCGGCCGCGTCAATTCTTCTATGCCCAGGAGATTACCGGCCATTTAGTCGATTTTCTCTACCAGAAGTACCTTTTCGATGCCGTCCACTTCCTGAAATTTTACTTCGATGACTTCTCGCGGCGTTGTCTGCACCGTTCGTCCGACAAACTGTGCCGCGATCGGAAGCTCGCGGTGGCCGCGATCCACCAGGCACAACAATTGAACGCGGGCGGGGCGTCCCTGGTCAAAGAGAGCATCCAGTGCTGCGCGAATCGTCCGGCCGGTGTAGAGGACATCATCCATGAGAATGATGTCTTTGCCGGTCACATCGAACGGTATTTCCGTGCCGTTTACGACTGGCGAAGCTGCAACCGTACTGAGATCGTCGCGATACAGATTAATGTCGAGAATCCCCACGGGAATCTCCTGGTTCTCGAGGCTCGTGATCTTCGATGCCAGCCGCTGTGCGAGAGGAACGCCTCTTCTGCGGATGCCGATAAACGCCAGTTTGCCGAGATCGTCCGCCTTCTCCAGCAGTTCATGCGCCAAGCGGACCAACGTCCTATCGATCTCGGACGCGGACATTAATTGGGACTTCTCTCGGATGCTGCTCATCGCGTTGAACGCCCTAGGGTAGCACAGGGATTTTAGAGCACGCGCTCAAGCGGGCTTATGCTGCGCTTCGCGCCACCGCTCGCGAAAATATCGCGCTACCCGGCGAATTGTCCACACCAGAACAGCTAGAAAAATCAACACGACCGAGAGCACGATGATCGGAAAATGAACCGTCAGCCAGAGTCCCAACGGAACGAAAAGGTCCTCCGCAATGGAGAGCGTCATGTTCGAAAGTGGCTCCGGCGAGTGATTGGCCGCCACGCGCGTTGCCGACTTTGCGGCGTGGCTCCCCAGCGCCACTCCGCCGGTGACCAGCGTCAGCGCGGTGCGCAACCCCGGATCCAGTTCTCCCAATGCGGCGAAGGCCAGAACGGCGGCGCCGATTGGCCTGATAAAAGTGTGGATCGAATCCCAGACAGAATCAAACCACGGGACCTTGTCCGAGACGAACTCCGCTACACCCAGCGATCCTGAGACGATCAACACCGGCAGCGATCCGAGAATCAGTGCGTGCTGGTAGGCATCGCTCAACTGAAGGATTCCGAAGCGGATCAGCATGCCAAGAATAAATACCGTCGCATAAAGTCGAATGCCGGCGAGGAAGCCGACCCCGGCGGCGGTACCGAGGAGTTCGGGAATGCTCATGGCTCCTTCAGCGATTATCGGCTATTCGTAGCGAAGCGCGACGATGGGGTCTACTTTAGTGGCGCGGCGCGCGGGCAGATAACAGGCTGCGAGAATTACCAGAGTCAACAGCACAGCCGTTACGGCAAACGTCAGCGTGTCGAACGCATCCACGCCGAACAGAAGCTGTCGAATGAATCGCGTCAAGACGAATGCGCCGGCGGCGCCCAATCCCACGCCGACAAGTCCGAGGCGCATACCTTGGCCCAGCACCAGCCCGAGCACTGCACGCGGCCCCGCGCCGATGGCCATGCGGATTCCGAACTCCTGCGTCCGCCGCGCCACCGTGTACGCCATCACTCCATAGATGCCGACTGCAGCGAGCGCGAGCGCAATGAAGGAGAAGAAGCTGAGCAGCACAGTGAGAAATCGGGGGCGGGAACTGGCGGCGGCGATTACGTCAATCATCGGCCGCACCTGTGCGATGGGAAGCAAGGGATCCAACTGCTGGATCTCCCGGCGCACCGTACCGATCAGGTGGCTGGCGTCGCCCTTTCCTTTTACTGCCAGGAAGAGCGCTCGGGCATTATCGATTTGATCGTAAGAAAAGTACAGTTCGGTCCCGGTCGGCTTTTCGATACCGGCGTTTTTGACATCGCCGGCGACTCCCACAATCGTGAACCAGGGACCATCGCCGTCCGGCCGGATGCGCCTTCCAATTGGACTCTCGTTTCCATAGAAGGCTTTCGCCAGCGTCTGGTTAATGATCACTGATTTCGGACCTTGTGCCATATCGCGCCGGTCAAACGAGCGGCCCTCGACAATCGGAATGTGGAAAGTTTCGAAATAGCCGGGCGCGACGTTCTGATAAAAATCGATATTGCTGTCCGGTCCACCGGGCTTCTTTACATAGCCTTCGACATCGGTGTCGTTGGCGTTCAAAGGTCGTAGCGGAGCCAGTCCGGAAACGAGCGTTGCCCCTTCCACCCCCGGCAGCTGCTGTATTCGCTCCAGCAGCCTGCTCCAAAGCTGACGCACTTGCGCCGGTTGCGCATATTGAGTCTGCGGCATTGCAAGGCGCATCGTTACGACCTGCGAGGGGTTCAGTCCAACATTCACCTGCTGCAGCTTCCAGAACGTCCGCACCATGAGACCGGTCCCAACCAGCAGAATCAGTGCCAGTGCCAGCTCGCTCACCACCATTGCCTGACGGAGACGATTCGCGCTGCGGGTGGCGGTGCTCCGCCCGCCCGCGGATTTCAATGCGGTGTGGGCGTCAGCTCCGAGTTGCGCCAGCGGTGCCAGGCCGAAAAACACTCCGGTGGCCAGGCCGATCGCCAGTGTGGCCAGAAGCACGCGCCAGTCCATAGCGATTTCATCCGCCCGGGGAATGCTGCCCTGGTTAAAGGCGAGAATCAAGGCGAGAGCGCCCTTAGCTACCAGAAGTCCGGCGGCCGCTCCAGCCGCGGCGATTGTCAACCCTTCGATCAGGCACTGACGCGCGAGCGTCCAGGTGCTCGCTCCGATCGCTTTCCGTACGGCGATCTCGTGCTGACGTGATTCGGCGCGAGCCAGTAGTAGATTGCCGACATTTACGCATGCAATCAAAAGAACGAACCCAACCGCTGCAAGCATGGCCAGCATGGCGGGACGAACGCCGCCAACGATCTCGCCGTGGTACGGCAACGCCAGGATGGTATGAAACTTCGTATCGAAGTTATGAAAATTCGGTGTCTTTGCCTGCTCCTGTCCCACCATATGGCGCTGCAATTCTTCCCGCGCGCGTTCGAGCGATACGCCCGGCTTGAGCTTGCCGATCACCGATTGAAAGTGGTTCGACCGGCCGCCAGGATTCGCCGGGTTGATCTGCTGCGGAAACCATGCCTCGGGCGGATCGGGCTCGCCTGGCGGAAATGCAAAGCCCTTGGGCATCACTCCAATGACGGTCGCGTTCAGACCGTTTCCCTTGATCTGGCGGCCAATGATGGAAGGATCGGCGCCGAAAGATCGCCGCCAGAGACTATCCGAGAGAACTACGGTCTGCGGTACGCCGAAACGGCCGTCTTCCGGCGTGATTACGCGCCCCTGCTGAGGTGTCACACCCAGCATCTGCATCATGCCGCCGGTAACACTGGCCGCGGTTACGCGAACCGGTTCCGCACCGCCGGAAAGATTAATCGCGGTGACGACATATGCTTCGAGGTTTTCCCACGAAGAAGTGACTTGGCGCAACTCCAAAAGTTCGGGTGTCGACATCCAGAACTTCCGGAAGCCCCCGCTACTGCCGTACGTAGGAAACTCCGTATACACGCGAACCAACCGCTCCGAGTCTTGATACGGCAGCGGCCGGAAGAGGACGGCATTCACGACAGTGAAGATTGCGGTATTGGCGCCGATGCCTAATGCAAGGCAGAGAATCGCGGCAATCGCCAATCCTGGAGACCGCCGAAGCGTACGAATCGCGTATCGCAAATCGCCCATGCCATATACTACGTGGCTTTTGAAATACGGTTCCCCCGAAAATGGGTGAAGCTAATCTTCTTCTTCTGCCTGGCCGGTTTCCGCAGACTTTGCTGCGGAGATGATTTTTTCCGCCTGCTGCGCGGGAACGTAGTCGTAGTGATCGAACTCCATCGAGAACGATGCGCGGCCCTGCGTCATCGCAGTCAGATCGCTCTGATAGCTCAGCATCTCAGCCATTGGGACCTGCGCGCGGATCACCTGATTGGATCCGCGTGTCTCCATGCCCGAGATACGGCCGCGCCGGCTATTCATATCGCCCATCAGATCACCGGCAAATTCGATTGGTGAATCCACGACGACATTCATTACCGGTTCGAGTAAAGCCGGTTTGGCCACAGCCATGGCAGCCTTGAACGCCTTACGGGCGGCCAGCTTGAAAGACATTTCCGAGCTGTCCACGTCGTGATAGCTGCCATCGTAGAGAGTCACCTTGAAATCCACCATCGGGTATCCGGCCAGATAGCCGCTCTGCGCCGCCTCAATGAAGCCCTTTTCAACGGCTGGAATGAAGTTCTTAGGGACCGAGCCGCCGAATACCGAATTGACGAACGCAAACTTCTCTCCGCGGGCCAGCGGCTCCACCTTTACACGGACGTCGCCAAATTGCCCGTGTCCGCCGGTCTGCTTCTTGTGGCGGCCCTGAACATCGGCGAATCCGCGGATGGTTTCGC
>CAYTVP010000040.1:14388-15344 GCA_964441675.1 uncultured Solibacteraceae bacterium
ATTCGCGGTAGGGAACCTTGGGGGCATGGAGCGCGACATCGACGTTATACCGTCTGCGCAGACGACTGACGACGATTTCGAGATGCTGCTGGCCCGCGCCGGCCAGCAGAAATTCCTTCGTCTGCGGATCGCGATAAAAACGAAGCGCCGGATCTTCCTCCATGATCTTGCTCAATGCGTTGCCCATGCGGTCTTCATCGTTCCGCGACTTTGCTTCGATCGCATAGGCGAGCGATGGTTCATCAAATCGTAGCGGAGCGAGCGCGACCGGGTTCGATTTGTCCGCCAGGGTGTCTCCGGTGACCGTATCCTTCAGCTTGGCGACCACGCCGATATCGCCGGCGTGCAGTTCCGTTACCGGCAGAGTTTGCTTTCCGAACGGCGCGCCGATGTGGGCCAGCCGCTCCTCGGCCGAGGATCGTGAGTTCTGCAGATGTGCGTCATTCTTTATCACACCGCACAACACCTTGAAATAACTGACTCGTCCGGCGAACGGGTCGGCTGACGTCTTGAAAATGTGTGCCGCGGGCGCCGCTTCGTCGGTAACTTCGCGGTCCACTTCCTTCTCTCCGGCATGCAGATGGAGGACGGCATGCTCCGTCGCCGCCGGAAAGAAAATCTTGGCGAACTGCAACAGCTGGCACGTGCCAATGTTCAGTAACGCACTCGAGCACAGCACCGGCACGATTGCGTTGTACTTCATCTCATCGTGTATGCCCTGGGTCACGTGCTCAGCGGGGAGAGTGCCCTTCTCAAAGAACTCGGCCATCAGCTCGTCTTCGCCTTCGGCAACGGCTTCGACAAGAGCTTCGTGAGCCTTCTTCGCAGCATCGAGATACTCAGCGGGAATATCGGATTCGGTTCCCTGTCCGTTTCCACCGGGTTCGTATAGATACGCGCGCATCATCACCAGATCGATCACGCCGCGGAAATCCCGCCCGGCGTAGCGGTAGGTC
>CAYTVP010000040.1:15354-17832 GCA_964441675.1 uncultured Solibacteraceae bacterium
TACGGCCGAACGCCTCCTGGATACTGGCCAGCGTGCGATCGAAACTGGAACGTTCCCGATCCAGTTTGTTGATCACAAATGCGCGGGGCAGCTTGAACTCTTCGGCGAAGTTCCACACCTTTTCGGTCTGCACTTCCACGCCGGCCACGCCATCGACAACCAAATATGCCGAGTCCGCCGCATAGAGAGCGCTTCGCGTATCGCTCATGAAGATGTTCAAACCCGGGGTATCGAGCAGGTTGGTTTTCATGCCGCGCCATTCGGCGGCCGCGAGAGATGTGCTGATCGAAAACTTGCGTTCGATCTCCTCGTCGTCGAAGTCGGTGGGCGTGTTTCCTTCGTCGGATGTTGTGAACCGCGATGTTGCGCCCGCGGTATAGAGCATCGCCGCGGCCAGTTGGGTCTTTCCCGAGTGGCCGTGGCCGGCAAGCGCCACGTTGCGAATGTCCTTGCCTTCAAAAACGTTCATACGATATCGGACCTCACGGTTTCTGAAGAATGCTTGGGGCCATTTCAGTCCCGTTTTACGACGGGCGCCATCGTATCACACGATCGTGTGGAGGAATGCGGCGCTAGCTCGTCACTAACTCATTGCGACGCGCGTCCCGCCCTCATACATGGCCTGCTGATCGATAGGCGGGGCATAGCGTAAAATGCGCCGGCAATTCTCGCAGAACATGATGGTTTTCGCGGCTTTGAGATTCTGAAAATGTTGCGGACGGAGCCTCAAACGGCAGCCGGAACAGAGGCCATCCGTCGCATCGGCGACAATCACGCTGTTCGGATAGCTCTTCCGCAGCCGGTCGCAGGCAGCCCGGACCTGTGGCGATAATGCAGCTAACAGCGTCGATCGCTGTTCGGCAGCTTCGGAGAGGGCGGCCTTGTCCGCCTCGGTGCGCTTGCGCGCTTCCGTTTTCTCCGCATCTACCTGTTCTTTTTCTCGTCCCAGCGCCGTTTCGGCGGATTTCACGTTGGCGTCCAGCGGCTCCGCTTCGGTCATCAGGTCGAGAATTCGATCCTCGGCCTTTCGAATCTCGGCTTCACAGAATTCGATTTCGTGTTGAAACGCGCGATATTGCTCGTTGGTTTTCGCAAGCATCATCTGGTCTCTAAGCTTGGATATTTTTTGCTGCTGAGTCTGAATATCCAAATCCCGCTGCTTCCGTTCGTTCTGATTGGAAGAAAGGGCGGCGCGATCGGCCTCCAAACGGCGTTGGTGCGAGTCCAGCTGCTTTTCGATCTCGGCTACGTGCTTCGGCAGGCGCGCGATTTCTGCATTCAGCGCGGATATCTTGGCATCGATTTCCTGCAGCCGCACTACCTGCTCAACTTCTTCCAGCATTTGTTAGCCGATCGTAGCACGCCGCGATGGAAGAAGTCGCCGCAAGGGCCGCTCGATTGCCTGCGCTGCCAGCTCCAGCTCCTGTACACGCAGTAAGCGGCAGCCGAGATAGAACACCAGAACGCCCAGAGGAATGGAGACGGCAAGGTCGCCGAGGCGTGCCCACCGGCCGTCGCCAAAATGGCGAATCATCCAGGAACTCGACCCGGCAACCAGCGCGCCCATTGCCGCCGCGGCCAAGGCCATTCGAATGATGCTCGACGTCAGGGCCCGTCCTTCAATGCCGCCGAGTTTCGATCGGATCATCCAGAACTGCATCAATGCTCCGAAGATGGCAACAGCCGATGTCGTGAGTGCCAGTCCTTCGTGACCCAGGTGTGCATACTCCAGCAGCAACGTTGCGCAGGTGAAGTTGACGCCGATAGTCAACGCGCTGATGGCCATCGGTGTTCGGGAATCACCGAGAGCGTAGAACGCCGGTGTCAACACTTTGACGGCTGCGTAACCCACAAGGCCGATCGAAAAGGCCGCCAGCGCTCTCGCGGTCTGTTGCGTATCGTAGCTGTCGAAGGATTGACCTTGGTAGATCAGACCGATGACGGAGGGCCCGAGAATTGCCAAGCCTACGCTGGAAGGCACCGTCAGGAGAAACACCATACCGATCGATCGTGCCAGGGTACGCCGGAATTCGTTCATGTCGCCGGCTGCCGCGCAGCGTGAGATCGCCGGTAGAGTTGCCGAAGCGATCGCAACGCCGAACAAGCCAAGAGGAAGCTGCATGAAACGAAAGGCATACCCCAGCCAACTGACCGGTCCGTTGTGGCCGCGTACGGGATCGAAAACTCCGGCCGCAAATGCTGTGTTCACGGCGACATTGATCTGCACCGCTGCGTTTCCCAAGATGGCGGGCCCCATCAGGCGGAGGATGTGCTGTAGCCCGGCATCGGCCCATTCAAATTTCGGCCGGAAGTGGAACCCTTGCCGCCGCAGAGAGGGCAACTGAACCACCAGTTGCAAGGCTCCGCCAAAAACGACGCCCCACGCCATTCCCACAATCGGGTCGAACCCCAGCCTGGGCCCCACAAGGTAGCCGAGGCCGAGTCCCATCGCGATCGAACCGATATTAAAGAATGTCG
>CAYTVP010000041.1:0-8937 GCA_964441675.1 uncultured Solibacteraceae bacterium
GGGAGCGGATTTCAGGCCGGCGGCCAGGTCGAAGGAGTCCGCACCGTCCGCCCTTCGGCCGACGAGGTACGCGTTTGGAGCCGCAATCGCGAAAAACGTGAACTGTTTGCAAAGGAAATGGGCGCCGTGGCCTATGAGACACCCGAGGCCGCTGTCCGAAATGCGGACATCGTGTGCACGGCGACCAATGCGAAGGAACCGGTTCTCGATCCCAGCTGGCTAAAGCCGGGAGTGCATATCAACGCCGTCGGATCGAACAATCCCCGGCGGCGCGAGTTGCCTGCGGAGCTGATCGAGAATGCCGGTCTTTTATGTGTCGATTCGATCGAGGCGTGCCTCACCGAAGCAGGGGACCTCTTGATGGCGAAAGTGGTTTGGAATCAGGTTAAGGAGCTGTCTGCGCTTCCACGCCGCTGGGAGCCGGACCGCATCACAGTCTTCAAATCTGTGGGACTGGGTCTCGAAGACGTAGCTGTGGCGGCACACGTCTTCGAAGCGAGGATGAAGGAACTGGCTATTCCTGCGCCGGCAAACCTTGATCAGAATCGCGCCACGCACTGATCTTGAGCCGCCGGCAAATCCAGCACAATCCGTCCGGATCGGAAGCTGTAGCCGATTGTCCGCAAACTTCACACTTGGACTTTCTTGCTTCGGCCGCAACAATAGCGGCCTCGGGTAGCTTTACTTCCTTTTTTGCAGGAACCGAATTCATTTTGTACACCCGAGTGTATCACCACCCGCAATCTTGGCAGGTGTAGCCGATACTGCGTTTTTATGCAGCTTGATCGACACGTAATACGTATGCCGCATCGAGTGGGGAGGCGCAGCGCGGGCATTTTTGACCGGGTACTACTTTGGGCATTTTGCGTCCGGATGCACCCCTTACCATAGTGATGTTCGCTGGCACGCTGTGCGTACAAATCGGACAATATGCAAGAGCACCCAACGGTTGGGGCGCGCCCGGCATCTGCTTCATGGCGGTAGTCATCAGAGGTTTTTATCCTTCTACTCTAATGACGTAAGACCTGACGATTAGGATTCGCTAATTTACCCTTTTTAGTCCCCAGCCGGTGCTGGAACCGGAGTCACCGGCTCACCCCGGCGACGTGCCAGCGCTTCGCGCGATTGCTCAACCAGCGAGTACCCAACCGGGACAACCAGCAAAGTGAGCAACAGGCAAAGACTTTGGCCGCCGATGATCGTAATCGCGATAGCCGAGCGCTGCGATGCGCCGGCGCCGATGCCGACCGCCGTGGGTATCAGACCGGCAATGATCGCTAAAGTCGTCATCAGGATGGGGCGTAAGCGCACGCGATTGGCCTCGAGAATCGCAGACCGTACCGGAAAGCCTTTCTCACGGAGGTGATTCATGTAGTCGATCTGAAGAATGCCATTCTTCTTGACAATGCCCAGCAGAAGCAGCACTCCCAGGGCGCTGAATAAGTTCAGCGAGCGTCCGGTCGCGATCAGCGACAGCAGGGCAAAGGGAATCGAGAGTGGAAGTGTCGACAGGATAATCAGCGGCTGTACAAGGCTTTCAAACTGCGCCGCCAATACCATGTACATGAAGATCGATGCCAAGCCGAATGCGATTACCATATTGGCCGTCGTCTCCTCAAGGATCTTCACCTGGCCGGAAAAGCGCGTCCGGAACCCGGGAGGCAGGCCCATGCGTTCAATCACGTTCTGTGCCGCCGTGGCGCCATCGCCGAGCGAATAGCCGGGCGAGATGTTCCCGTACAAACCGACCGTGAATTGCCGGTTGAACCGGTCGATACGGCTTGGGCTAACACCGCGTTCGAGCTTGGCAATGGAATCCAGACGGATTAGTCCCTGTCGTGCGGAGGGCACCAGCAGACGTGTCAGAGCGTTCGGATCGTCGCGTTGCACTCCTTCGAGACGGATCGTGACCGGATACTGCTCGGAATCCTCCTTGAATGTCGAAATCTCATCCTCGCCGGACATCAGCAGCCGTACCGCGGATGCGATGTCTGACACCCGGACGCCAAGATCGGAAGCGAGCGCGCGGTCGACCTTGATTTGCAACTCGGGGTTATTGAGGTTCAGATTCGCCTTGATATCGGTAAGCGCCGGCTCTTTCATCAACTCGAGCGACAGCTCGCGGGAGAAGGGAACCAGGCGTTCGAGATCAGGTCCCAGGACCTGTAAACGGATTGGCGAAAATGTATCGCGCCCTCCGAGAACATTTGGAAATGTGATGCGCGGACGGGCGAACGCAAACTCCCGCGCTGCCGCGCGGGCCCGTTGCCCCATTTCACCGATTGGGCCGCGCTTGGTCTGGTCCTCCAGGATCATTGTGATGAAGGCCATGGTCACGCGCTCCATCATCATCGACGTCTGCGGAACCACGGCAATGACGCCATCGATCGCTTCGAGCTTTCGGGAAAGCCTTGTAACGACATCTTCCGTTGCTTCAAGCGAGGAGCCTTCCGGCATTTCAATGAACACACCGAGCTCGTTCTGGTCTTCCTGCGGCATCCAATCGCGGCCAATATATTTGTTCAGGACAAACGTCGATCCAAAGGTCACCACGCAAATCGCAATAATGGCCCAGCGGTGGTCGAGAGACCAATTCAGACATCTCAGATAAATGCGGTCAAGCCACGTGATCTGCGGATTGTCGTGCGACCGTTTCGGTTCACCGGGCTTATGTGTCTTACGCTTCAACAACAGTGCGCTGAGGCTGGGTGTCAGGGTAAACGCCACCAGCATCGAAACCAGGATCGAGATGGCCATTGTCCATCCGAACTGGTTTAGATAGCGCTTCGCATAGCCCGACATGAAGGCAATCGGAATGAAGATAATGACCAGCGAAATAGTGGTTGCGACCACGGCCAGCGTGATTTCTTTCGTCGCCACGATGGCTGCCTGCTTCGGCGGCATATCTTCGTTTTCGATGTACCGGTAAATGTTCTCGAGAACGATGATCGCGTCGTCGATGACGATACCCACTGCCAGCGTCAGGCCGAGAAGCGTCATCGAGTTCAGGGTGAAGTCCATCATCTTCATCACGGTGAATGTGGTGATGATTGATGTCGGGATAGCAATCGAGCTGATGACTACCGTCCGCCAGTCGCGGATGAACAGCCAGACGATGAATGATGCGAGCAAGCTTCCCAAGACGAGGTGTTCTTCGAGAGCAGCGACGGATGCCTTGATGTAGGTAGCCTGTTCGGTGATGACGTCGATCTTGATACCGGACGGAAGCGTCCTGTTGATCTCTTCCAATCGGTCCCGGATGCTGTCTACCACCTTCACGGTGTTCATTCCGACCTGCCGTTTGACGTCGATCACAACGGCCGGACGGCCCTGGTAATAGGCGAACGAGCGGCGCTCCGCCATCCCATCCTCGGCACGGCCAACATCCTGGATGCGGATGGGCACGCCGCCGACATTCTTGACGATAATTCTGCTGAAGTCTTCGACTTTCTCGACACGGCCCAGCGTCCGGACGCCCACCTCCGTCGGGCCGCGAACAATCCGGCCGCCGGGAGACTCGATGTTCTCGGTCCGGATTGCCTGCTCGATGTCTTGCGCCGAGAGGGTGTAGGCGTTCAACTTGTCCAGATCGAGCAGGATGTTGACCTGGCGCTTCCGCCCGCCGGAAACTTCCACAGAGCCGACGCCATCGACGGTTTCAAGCGCCCGCCGGATCGTCTTGTCAGCCAGCTCCGTCAGCTCGCGCTGCGGGCGCGTCCCGTGCACGGCGAGTTTGATAATCGCATCCGAATCGGGATCGGCCTTGATGACTGTGGGCGGCAAGACGTTGGGAGGTAACCGGCGCATCGCGCCCGAAACTTTCTCCCGGACATCTTCCGCCGCTTCGCCTATGTCCTTTTCGAGAACGAACTGGATCGTAATGTTCGCATTGCCTTCCGATACGCGGGCGGTCATCTCCTCAATGCCGGATACCGAAGCAATTGCCTCTTCGAGCGGCAGCACCACCTGGGAAACGACCTCTTCGGGGCTTGCACCGGGAAGCTGAACGCGAACGTAGACCGTCGCCGGGTCGCTGCGCGGGAACAGGTCAACGCCCAAGCCCAGGAAGCTGAACACGCCGAGCACGACGAGGAACATGATCAGCATGAATGCAAAAACGGGCCGTTTGACACATATTTCCGGTAGCGACAAGGTTCCTCCGCGCAATGCGCCTATCTAAATTTGCCTATTCTAGGTGATGGCGATTGTACCCCACACGGAAGTTACAGATGCCATAACCTGAAGATTTGACAAATGAAGACAGCTTTCCTTTTTCCGGGCCAAGGCTCGCAGTTCACCGGTATGGGCAAATCCCTGGCGGACAGGTACCCCGCAGCCCGCAGTATCTTTGAACGTGCGGATCAGGCATTGGGATTCCCTTTGTCCCGGCTCTGTTTTGAGGGGCCGGAGGACGAGCTAAAGCTCACAGAGAATACGCAGCCGGCTATTTTGACGGCTTCGATCGCCGCCTGGGAAGTGATTTCGCTCAATGTTCGCCCCGATTTCGTTGCAGGACACAGTTTGGGCGAATACTCGGCCCTGGTGGCCGCCGGAGCGCTTTCGTTTGAAGACGCGGTACGCACCGTTCGAAAACGCGGACGCTACATGCAGGAGGCGGTCCCCGCAGGCGAGGGAGCGATGGCGGCGCTTCTGAAGCTCCCCCCGGGCACGTTGGAAGGCATTCTTCAAGCGGCCTCGCAGGGGCAAGTTGTGGAAGCCGCTAACTTGAATTCACCCGATCAGACGGTCATCGCGGGCGCGAAATCGGCCGTTGAACGCGCGGCGGCTCTTGCCAAGGAGGCGGGCGCCCGCCGGGCTGTCCTTCTTCCGGTAAGCGCGCCTTTTCACTGTTCGCTGATGAGGCCCGCGGCCGACAGGTTAGCAGAGGACCTTCGCTCGATCGAATTTCGCGACCTCGAGATCCCACTCGTCGCGAACGTCAGTGCCCGCGCCATCCGGAGCGGGGAAGAGGCACGCCAGGGATTGATCGACCAGGTTTACAGTTCGGTTCGATGGGAGGAATCGATTCGATATCTGGCGGCCGTGGGAGTAACGCGCATGATCGAAGTTGGCCCGGGAGGCGTGCTCACCGGCTTGCTGAAAAACATCGATCCCGGCATTCAAACTGCGCGATTCGGCGAGGCAGACGACACAGTGTGACGGCTCCGCTCGAAGGAGCGAGAAATATGAGTGCCCAGCTATGCTCTAATTCCTCTGGAGGGAACAATCAAACGAATGAACCTGGAACTGGCACGAAAAATCATCGCCGCTGCGGAAAAGAAAGCCGCGGAGATCGGGCAGCCGATGAATATCGCTGTCGTTGATGAGGGCGGGAATCTTGTCTCCCACGTGCGGATGGACGGAGCCTGGCTGGGAAGTGTCGACATTTCCATCAAGAAGGCTTATACGTCGCGGGCTTTTGACATTTCCACAAAAGACTTGGCGGAGCACTCGCAGTCCGGTGGGCAGTTCTTCGGAATCCATGCTTCGAATAACGGTCGTATCATGATCTTTGCGGGCGGCATTCCGATCAAGCGCGGCGATAAAGTGATTGGCGCAGTCGGCGTCAGCGGCGGCTCAGGCGAGCAGGATCACGCCGTGGCTGAAGCGGGTGCGAAAGCTGCCTGAAACGGATCGGGGCGCGCGAGCGGTACGCGCGCCTCGAATTCCACATCCAATCCATTACAATAAAAAATCCTTGATGATTCGGTTCGTTGCACCAGCCTTGGTGTTGCTCTTTGCAAGCTGCACAAAGGAACCCCCGAAGGATGTTGCCGCCCTTGTGAATGGCCGGGCGATTACCTTCGCAGATCTGGACAAGCAATACGAGATCGAATTTGGCAACAATGCCGACCGCCCCGGCGACGATTTCAGGCAGACACAGAAGCTGGAGCTGCTGCGGACACTGATTGACAGCGAAATTATGCTGCAACGGGCCGAGAAGCTTGGCCTGATGGCTGTGGATGCCGATATCGAAGCGAAGATCAACGAGCTGAAGTCGCCCTACACCCAGGAAGAATTCAACAAACAGCTGGCCGGGCGCAAAATGACGCTTGATGATCTTCGGGCGCAGCTGCGCCGCGAGCTCAGTATTCAGAAGCTGATCAATAAGGAAATTACGGCGCACATAAACATTACCAACGCCGACATCACCGAGTTCTATAACACCAATAAGGCGAGCTTCAATCTCCCGGAGCCTCGTCTGAACATTGCCACAATCCTCGTCACTCCGAAGCCCGACGAGAACGTACGGAATCTGAAAAACTCCAAGGCCCGTACTGAGAAAGAGGCCGTGGAGAAAATCAAAAATATCGAAGCGGAGCTGAAGAAGGGCGCCGACTTCAAAATGGTGGCGCAGAACTATTCGGAGGACCCGGAGACAGCGCCAAACGGCGGCGATGTCGGTTTCATCCCGGAGTCGTCGATCGACCGAGCCTCCATGGAATTTCGCCGGTTGCTGGCATCCATGCAGCCGGGCCAGATTTCTCCGATTATTCGTACGCCGGAAGGCTATCGAATCTTTAAGCTCTATTCGCGCGAGCCGGCCGGGCAACGCGAGCTGACCGATCCCACGGTGCAGCAAACGATCCGCGAACAACTGCTGAGCCGCAAGGACCAGCTGTTCAAAGCTGCCTATTACGAGGTGGCGCGAAACGACGCGAAGGTCCAGAATTTTCTGGCGGCTTCGATCGCCAAAGCTATGACCGGCGGCGGGAAGTAGCCCGCTGCTGAAGAACCGCTCTTCGCTTTAGTCCTTTTTCGTCTCGGGCGGCTTGCCCGATCTTTTGGCTTCCTGGAGCGCGCGCCGAAGCAGAAACTCAATTTGCCCGTTGAGGCTGCGCAAATCATCGTCGGCCCAACGTTTCAATTGGTCAAGCAGCTTATTGTCTAGGCGCAGCAAAAACGCCTTCTTCTCCGCCATTCCGGACGATCCCGTTTCTACTGGTAGATGGTCCCGGTGTTCACCACCGGTTGCGTAGATCGCTCTCCGCAAAGAACGACAAGGAGATTCGAGACCATTGCCGCTTTCCGCTCCTCGTCGAGCGAGACTACGCCCTTGGCACTAAGTAGCTCCAGCGCCATTTCCACCATGCCGACGGCTCCCTCCACGATTTTTTGCCGCGCTGCAATAATGGCTGAGGCCTGCTGCCGCTGCAGCATCGCCTGGGCGATCTCCTGCGCGTAAGCCAGGTGACTGATGCGCGATTCAAGAACATCGACGCCTGCCTTCGCGACTCGGGCCTCGATTTCAATCTTCAACTGCGCGGCCACCAGTTCGGTATTCCCGCGGAGCGAGGTTACGTCCTCCTGGTGCGCGTCGTAGGGGTAGGCCGTTGACAGATTCCGCACCGCCGCCTCGCTTTGAACGTGGACATAGTTTTCATAGCTGTCCACTTCAAAAGAAGCTTCCGCGGAATCCACAACCTTCCAGACGACGACCGCGGCAATCTCGATCGGGTTTCCATCGTTGTCGTTTACCTTCAATCGCGCAGTTTCGAAATTCCGAACCCTGAGAGAGATCTTCTTCTTCGTGAAGAACGGATTCGCCCAGCGCAGTCCTTCCTTACGAGCCGATCCGACATAGCGCCCGAACAACTGCAGAACAACCGCCTGGTTGGGAGCGACGGTAAAAAGCCCAAACCAACAGAAGACATTCCCCAGAACGAACAGACCCCCCGTAATCACCAGCGTGGCATTTTCGTTGACGGCTCCATACCAGATCCACCATGCTCCAAAAGCACCGGCGGCGAGAAGGATCAAAACCATCGCGACGCCGGGAACCGTAGTTTTCTGAACCTCGCGTATCATATCGAAATGATATCACCAAGCTATCAAAAATCCAGGAAATTCTTATCGTGGCATTCAGATTTGAGGCAGGAGGGTGGCTAGTCGCCCTCTACGGGATTTGCGTGGAAGGCGAACTGATCACGGCGGCCCATTAGCCAGGAGGTGATCGTAGCCCGGTTGGTGATGGCCAGAGACAGCAGAACCATCGCGGCAATCACGCCCAGGGCAAGCGCGGCCGTCTGTGCGGTGCTGAGACCGCCACGCAGCCACGCAAACCAGCGCCCATAGACAATTTCTGTGTGCGTCCAGTAGACCAGCAGGCTGGTGGTGCCTAGCTGCCGCACCCAACTCCATCCGGTTGATACATAGGTGGTCCAAATATAGGCGAATCCGAGGATCATCAGAACGATACCGGTCTTGATCAGCACAAGCCAGGGGCTGTCAATCCAGAAATCGGATTTGTCATAGAGCGAGAAGGGAATATTTGACAACTGCTGCGAGCCGATGACGATCACCAGCCCGCCTACCGTCATCCATTGCGCAAATCGACCGAGATCCCGCGTGTGAGCGATGCGGAGCATGGTACCCACCACGATTCCAAACGCAACAAACGCGGCCCAGGGAAACAAGGCAAAAAACTGCGGACCCGGCACCAGGTAGTTCCGGATTATTTCGGGCACGCCCACCCACGAGGCGTTGGCCACCAGTGGAGACAGGCCGGCAATTGCGATACCGGACACCAGCGCCAGTTTCAATCGCTGCATGCGGTTAGCCAGCGCCAGAGGCGCCATCAGAAGCATCGATACGCCCATGCAGTTTAAGATGTCGACCCTGAGTAGATCCCAAGCATTGCCGTGCGGCCAGGCAAAGATCCACAACTGCACGCGGAACAAAATGGCCAGCAGCAGCAAATAGCGGGCACGGAAAGCTACGCCGATCAGCTTGCGATGCCATGAAAGCTCCTTGCGTTCCTGGCTTTCCATAAGGAAGGCGAGGGTAATGCCAGTCAGAAGGAGAAAGATCGCGGGTGGCATCCCGCCCACAAATTGCGAGAGCGTGAACGCTGCGGAGCTGCGTTGGGCACCTTGGGTAAAGGCATCGAAGACATGCCCTTGCAGCATGATGAGTGCGGCGAGGCCGCGTGCCCAG
>CAYTVP010000041.1:8947-10618 GCA_964441675.1 uncultured Solibacteraceae bacterium
CGGCCGGGGCTTTCGACATTATTTCTGCGGATATTCCTTTTTTACGTTTGCCGGCAGGCTCAGCCGGACTTGATCGTCTGTCAGACGCGGTTCCAACTTGAGGTCTGAGTAGATGATCTGTGTATAGTCGCCGGAGGGTTGGTAGAGCTTTTGCTGAATGGGAAGTCCTGTATTCGGATCAATCCACAGCTCAATCCTGGTGAGGTGCTGCTTCAGCGTCTGCTGAGTTGGCAGCAGATCCAAACGCGACGCCTTTTTGCCCTCCACCATATCCTCGCCGGCTACCTTGATGTCGTAATTCTTCTTCAGCTCTTTTATCGGCGTTCCGAAGCCGATCAGTAGACCCTGAGTCAGAAGATCGTCGTATTTGCCCAGATCGTACTCCTGAACCGTGTTGATGTTCGGAAGATAGATCTGCGCGCGCTTGTCGCGGAAGGCGATCGACTTCTTGTCCGGTTTATCGAAATTCATCAGCGCCGTCACTTGCTTAGCTTTCGGACTGCGTAGCGCAATAACGCCGCTTTCTTCGGTTTTCTCTTTAATAATTGCCGTGTAAGAGATCTTGCGGATCTTGGCGGTCATTCCGCGGAAGCTGGCGGCAGCAGAGTCGATGCGAGCAAGGATCGGATTATCCTCGGCCGCCAGGATCACGGCACAAAGCCCTACAACAAGAATCTTCGCCAATTTCACGGGGCGGTATAGGCAAAAAAGCCTATGATTTCCTTTTCGCTGTCCAGCATCGGCTCGACACGGGTAATCGAATGGATACGGCCGTAACGGTGACGCAATAATGTAGCTGTGCGCTGCATTCGCTCTTGCTCCGGAATAGACTCAAGCAATCCCGGTTCCAACCAATAGACCACGCTATCGCGCTCCGCCGGGAGCATCGTAATACTGGCGGCACGCGGCTGATCACGGAATAAGTTACGGGGAGTCAATAAGATAAACGCAAGGATCAGGGCTACCATAACGTCGTACTGCCAGACAGCGCGAGGGTAGTCCCATAACAGAAAGCGCTTCATCTCGCTCTTTATCCTACCATTCAGATACACAATGCCCGGTAAAAGATGCCGCCGGTCCGGTCAATTTGACGAGTTTTTTAATGGGACGGATCATTCGACGGGATGATCGAACGCGTGCGGCTAAACCGCATGACGGCATAGCTCAGGAATCCGATCGGCCCCAGTACCAGCGTCAGAAGCAAGCAGGGAACAACGAGCCAAGGAGCAATTCCCAAACGCAGCGAGTCGCGAACTTCCCATGCGCCGACCAATAAATCGAAAGCCAGATAGTGCACCCACCCCGCCAGTAGGATCCACGGATTGTCGAAAAGCTGAGCCACCTGCGCGAGCGATCCGAAACCGCCGCTCGATCCCGCGAATTGCTGCAGAAACAGGCCGGCATAGACACACGACAACAGCGCCGGAGTGATCACCGCCGCTACCAGCTGCGTCCAACGCCAACGCGGGGCGAATGCAAGCAGAAACCAAGCCGGCAAAACGGCGAGGTTCAGGAATGAGAACAGTGAATCGGCCATTGCTGTCTAGGAGCCCTTCTAGGAGCGATGATAGACGAGTTCGCCGGCAACCCAGGTGCGCAGCACCGTGATCTCGCGCGAAGCGTCGTCAAAACGAAACTCCACAACATCGGCTTTTTCGCCCGGCGCTAAGC
>CAYTVP010000041.1:10628-17755 GCA_964441675.1 uncultured Solibacteraceae bacterium
GCTAAGCCGCGAAGCCGCCCGGCAATCCTTCCAGCCCGTGCGGCATTCGAGGTTGCCATTGTTACCGCATCGCGAAGCGACAAACGCGCCAGCCTCACCAGGTTCCGTACGCCGTGATCCATGCGTAGGGCTGAACCGGCCAGCCGCGTGCCGCCTCGCAATGTCACCCTGTCTCCCGGCGGATGCAGCGTTACCTCCACTTCGCCGAGACGATAGTCGCCGGGCGGACACTCGGCCGGCATCACTGCGTCGGTGATGAGCACGGCCCGGTCGATACCTTTCGCCCGGAGGCACGACCGAAGAAACGCGGTGCCCAGGTGAATTCCATCGACGATGAAGCTGGCCGTCAAACGGTCTTCCGCCAATTGATCCCAGATATAGTTCGGATGCCGGGGCAGCATGGAATGCGCGCCGTTGCCAAGATGCGTAGACATGGTGGCGCCGGCTGCTACCGCGTCGGCAATCTGCCTGGAATCTGCCTTTGTGTGACCAATCGATGCGACTACGCCCAGTCGCACAACCGACTCGATAAACTTCGGCGCGTCCTCCCATTCCGGCGATAGCGTTACCAGCTTGATGTGTCCGCGAGCCGCTTCCTGCAGGCGCTGGAATTCTTCAAAGTCCGGCGGACGCACCGCAGCCACCGGATGCGCACCGCGGGGGCCATCCTCCGGGGAAATGTGCGGCCCCTCCACGTGGAAGCCTTCGATCGCCACGCCTTCCGGTAATTCTTCTTTCGCCTGGGCCAGACGATCGAGGGCCCCGGCCATCGTCTCTTGCGCTCCCGTGATCACGGTGGGCAACAGCCGTGTTGTTCCGGTAGCAAACTGTGCACGAATCGAACGGCCGATCTCTTCAAGCGATGCACCCGGCGCACAGTAATCGACGCCAGCGAATCCATTTACCTGAAGGTCAATGAATCCCGGAGCGAGAAACGGCAGATCGTCGCGCGGCGTTAGAAGCGGTTCGACGCCGGTAAGCGCTCGATCACCGGTCAGCTCCACTGCTTCGCCGGTGAGAATATTGAACCCTGAACATTTCATAAGTACGCTGTTTTTTTCACATTTTTCCCACATCTGTGGAAACGCAACTAACTGAGGTTGCAAGCAATGAAAGTTGTTGAAATCGGATCGGGACGGAAGTTTTCTTCTTGGCGATGCCGGGACCGCTTGCTAGAGTTGCAATGATCCTTGCAGGCGCAGCCAACTCCGGATGATCTCGGGGGAGGTGGCCGGGCTGGTTGCGTCTGCGTGGACATCCCGAGCCCGCAGCCTTGGCGTGCTTCAGACAAGCTCTGCCGCGGGTACGGGAGTCAACCAGCCGTGCTTGTCCGGTCCGTTTCCTTCCACCACTGCAAAGAACGCCTTCTGTAGCGCCTCCGTCACCGCGCCGCGGCGCCCGTTGCCAACCTTGATCCGATCCACCGATCGAATCGGCGTAATCTCAGCGGCAGTTCCCGAAAAGAATACTTCGTCGGCCACGTACAGCAACTCCCGCGGGATCAACGATTCCACGAAAGGAATGCCAAGCTCGCCGGCCAGCTTCAGAACGGTATCGCGCGTAATCCCCGGCAGCACGCTTGCACCCAGCGGAGGAGTAATGATTTTCCCTCCGCGAACTACGAAAATGTTTTCGCCGGATCCCTCGCTGACCGATCCGTTGTGATCGAGCGCAATCCCTTCCGAATATCCGTTCTCGATCGCCTCCATCTTGATCAGCTGCGAATTCATATAGTTTGCGCCGGCTTTTGAGAGTGCAGGCAGTGTATTCGGGGCGATGCGCTGCCAACTGGATACGCAGACGTCCACGCCTTCGGCCAGCGCTTCCGGACCCAGGTACTTGCCCCATTCCCAGCAGGCAAGATAAACATCCGTAGGATTCTTCCGGCCGTGGACACCCAATTCCCCGTATCCTCTGAGAGCGATCGGACGGATATAACAGGAACTCATCCCGTTGATCCGCACGAGCTCGACGACAGCCTCCCCCAACTGCTCGGCAGTATACGGAAAGGGATCGATCCGGTAAATTTTTGCCGAGTCGATCAACCGCTGCATGTGTTCCGGCAATCGAAAGATCGCCGGGCCGTTTGCAGTTTGGTAGCAGCGAACGCCCTCAAATACCGAGGAACCATAGCTGACAACATGAGAAAGTACGTGGATCGTCGCATCTTCCCAACGAATCCATTCTCCATTGCGCCAAATCTTCCCGGTGGGCTTCAACATGCAAGAATTATAGCCTGGAGGGCTTTTTCCCGGTGTGCATTCTGACGCGAATCGCCTTGACTGCGGTTGTCTCGGCGTCACTTGTTTTTCCCCAGAAGCTTCGAGAACTGAAACCGGCCGGCAGCGTAGAAAACATCCCCATCGAGAAGGATATCGAGATTGGACGCCAGGCAGCTCAGGAAGTCCCGAAACAGATGGCCGTAATTCAGAACGCACAGGTCCAGCCGTTGCTCGATCGGATGATTAAGCGGCTTACGTCACAACAGGAAGCCGGCGAGTTTCCATACTCTATCGGATTGGTTTACGATCCGTCGATCAACGCATTCGCGTTCCCCGGTGGCACGATGTTCATTCATACCGGACTGATCACGCAAGCCGATAACGAGGCGCAGGTTGCCGGAGTATTAGCGCACGAAGTTTCGCACGTGGCACTGCGGCACGGAATGGCCAACATGGTTCGTGCCCAGCGCACGCAGACCATCGCCGGTATCGGCGGAATGCTGGCGGGGATTTTTCTCGGCGGCGGCGCGGCAGGGCAGCTGGCGCAAATGGGTATCGGGTTTGGCGCGCAAAGTATGCTCCTGAAGAATTCACGCGACGCCGAAACCGAAGCCGATCTTCTCGGCACCCGGATGATGAACGGCGCCGGTTACAACCCGATCGAAATGGCGCGCTTTTTTGAGAAGCTGGAAGCGGAATCCGGCGGCAAGGGTGCATCGTCATTTTTCTCCGACCATCCCAATCCCGGCAATCGGGTCAAGAATGTTTCCGAAGAAATTCAACTGCTGCCGCGCGTGCAGTATAACGCCGCGCAGCCCCAACAGTTTCAAGCCGCCAAGACAGCCGTCGGGTCGATCAAGGCTCCTGCGAAGCCCAAGGCAGGCAGTGCGCAAGGACGTCCCGGCGGCCAAATCGGCCAGGGTCAGAGCGGAATGCAGCGGTATTCCGGACAAACCTTCGCAATGGATTTTCCGAAAGGATGGGAGGTTTTCGGCGATCAAAGCCAGCCCGATGCTGTCACCATCGCACCGAAGAATGCAATCAAACGCGGCCAGAACGGAGCTCAGGTGGCGCTCGGTGTGCTGATCACCAATGCGCCGCTCAATGGCGATTTGCGCGCCTCGACGGAAGTCTTCCTGCGCCAGACCCAGCAAACAAATCCGGGCGTGAGCGTGGGACAGTCGCGGCAAATGGAAGTCTCGGGCGCGCAGGCATTACTGACCCGGCTTTCCGCCGATTCATCGCTCGGGGGCAGGGAAACCATCTATATGCTGACGGCCCAGTTGCGCGACCGGCTGTTCACCGCGGCCTTTGTTGCTCCGGATAACCAGATCTCTCAAGCCGAACCGGCGTTCCAGAAAATGATTCAGTCCATCCGGTTTTCGAATTGAGCGCGAAGCTGGAGTCGATTGATGCAATACTCTTCGATTTCGATGGCGTTCTCGTCGACTCCGAGCCGGTGCATTATGCCTGCTGGCGCGAAGTACTGGCGCCGTTCGCAATCGATCTGACCTGGGATTACTATGCCAAAAATTGCATCGGCATTTCGGATCGCGAGATGATCCGGGTGCTGATCGCCGCAGCCGAGCCTCCGGTCGAATTTGACGATGTTTATGCCTGCTATCCGGCGAAGCGCCAAATGTTCCGCGAAAGGATGATGGACGAGCCGCCGATGCCTCTTCAAACCAGGGAACTGCTGGAGGAGCTGGCCGGCCGGAAGCTTGCTGTCGTCACGTCCAGTGGACAGCCGGAAGTGAAACCCATTCTCGACCGGCTGAATATTTTGGATCGGTTTCAGGCGACTGTTTATGGCGGAGATGTCGCGCGGCTGAAGCCGGCGCCCGATCCGTATCTGAAAGCTGCTGAGCTGCTGGCAAGCCGCAATCCGCTGGTTCTCGAAGACTCAGCCGCGGGCAGGGAATCGGGGCGTGCCGCAGGTTTTGAAGTGCTCGAAGTTAAAGCACCTTCTGACGTCGCCGGGCTCGTGCGGGCGCGGTTGAACCTTCCAACTCTCGCAGGGCGCTAGCACCTGTCCAACGCGCGGCGGAAAGCTCGCTGGCTTTCAACCGCCGGCTGAGCTCGATCGCATCCGCGCGCAACGCCGCGTTCCGTTTGCCAATTTGCCGCAGCGCCCAATTTACGGATTTCTTGACAAAGTTGCGGTCGTCGCCGGCGTACTTTTCGATTACTTCGAAACAAGGTGCGAAAGCGCTGTCGGGCGCCTCCTTGTCGTGAATCGCAAGCCAGGCCATCAGCGAGAATCCGGCCCGCCGCACAAATTCTTCCTTCCTGTGCGGCCACTGAAGCGCTTTCTTCCAGGCGTACGGCGTGTGGACAAACAAATGCCCCGATACACTATCCACGAGATCCCACGAATCGAAATCGCGAGCCCACCGGTCCATCTGGCCCGGTGTCACCAGCGTGGCATCATCCACCAGCGCAGCCAGCAGCCGCGCTTCGCGAACACCGGACGCCCAGAGCTTTTGTGCAAGCTCATGGTCGGGTCCGGCACGCTGCGCAATCCGCTTCAATGTGGACGCGGGAACACCAAAGGCACGATCGGACCGAATTCCATAGCGCGCCATTCCCTCCACATTCCGCGGATCGGCGTGCTTTCTCAACTCGAAAAGTACTTCTTCGACTGTCACTCCCTAAACTAGTTTACTAAAAGGGGTTACTCGATAACAATTGGAGACCGCGGGTGAGATCCAGTACCGGCAGTCCAAAACGGAACCTGCAATCCCAGCTGGCGCGTATCGGCTCCGCCTGGAGTAAAGACCCGGCTTAGCTCAAATTGAACCTTAACCGATTGATTCTGAAGGCATTCTTCGGGAAGGTCCGCCGCGTATTCCTGCTCGCCGGCCGTAAAATAATCCCGAGCGGGAAGCTCGATCCCGCCGGCGCGCGCTCGAATGCGCAATGGCTCCGAAGAATTCAACAACACCGCTGGAACAAGAAATCGGAAGATCAGTCTCGAACCCCGCCGGCCATTCCGCAGCGTCACGTCAAACGTTTTTCCGGTCCATTGCCACGGAAGTCCTCCGAAACCTTCCCAGCCTTGTCCAAGCTCCAGGCCGGGCCAGGGGTCGGTATAACGGCTATGCAGCAGGCACAGCATCCGGCGGTCGCGGTCGAGGCGCGCGGGCTCGGATTCGTCAGCTCCGACCGTGAGGGAATCGACGACATCCCAGCCGGCGCGGTAACAGACGCGGCGTAGGCCGGCCTCGGAGAAGATCCAGAAGTTCGTCGGATCGTTGTTACATTCGAACGTATCCAGCAAATATGCTACCGGCTCGTTTGCCATCGGCATGCCGCTTGGCGTCCGTTCGGCTATGCGGGTACTCAGCAGGCAATACTTGGATTGCTTGGCCATCGCTTCCAAAAGGGCGAACGGATTTTTGAGGTGGTAGAGAAGGCCGAGGCAGATCGCCAGGCCGGCGGGCTTGGTGCCGGATAGCTGAAGACCGAGCATATCGAGATCGCAGGCTTTGAGCTCGACCGCCGAATCCAGAGCCGTTCGTAAAGCCTCAAACCCTCGAAGTTGGTTGAAGTTCGTCGGCGGAAAGTCGATAGCCAGCACACGATAGCCGAGCGACTCGAAGAAAAAAGCGATGTCACCGTCGCCGCATCCGATATCCAGGACCGTTTCGCCGGTGCTACAAAGCTCGTGTAATTGCCGCCGGTCGCCAGTGAGCAACTGCTCGAGAACAGGAAAGATCGCCAGCGACTGGTAAGGATACCAGTTGGCATCCGGGAGCGGCGTGGATGCCTTAATTTGCTGGAGACGCAAATAGAACTCGCGGGCACATTCGGCGATGTCGCGGATATCGGCTTGGGGCGCAATGGGCAATTGGGGCGGAATGGACAAGAGCAAATCTTATCGCGATTCTCCTGCCCATTCAGGGGCCATTTCTAACTTCTGATAACAGATATTATGTCAACTATTCTGTTATCGTCCTCGTCCCCCACCACCGCTACCACCCGAACGCCCAACGGATCCGCCGCCCGCGCCGCCGCGGCCTACGGAGCCTCCTCCGCTCGGAGCGCTTCCCCGTCCGACGCTCCCCATTCCAGCCGAGCCGCGACCGATTGAGCCTCCTCCACTTGAGCTTGAGCCTCCTCCAACGCCGCGATCGATCGACGGTCCGCCGCCACGCGCGCCACTGGACATACCTGCGCCGCTGCGGCCGATTCCGCCGGATGCGCCGCCAAAAGACGGACTTCGTTCCATGCGCGGGCTGGAAATGGTCCCACGGCTCTCGCCACCGGTGAAGCCACCACGATCGCGTGTCCTCGAACCGAAATCGCCAGAGCTGCCGCTCTGGATTGCCCGTTCGCGGGTGTTGCCGAATCCGCTCCAGCCCCGAGAGTCGCGGGTTGATCTCGACGCTTCTCCCACGTGGCGCCAGCTCGTATCCGCGCCCGTCGAGCTTGGCGCGCGGCCTTCGCGGGCCCCATCGCGTGCCGTGGAACGGTCCTGACGCGGCTCTCCGAACCGCCGCCACCCGCTGCGATCGGCTGTACCATCAGGTCCGGAACCAGACTCAAAGCTACTGCGGCCGCGGCCAGCGTCAAAGCTCCTCGACTCTTGCGTAGACGTCGTTGGGTCTCCGACGCGGCGCCAGCCGCTACCTGGCTCACCGACCCGCCGGGCCGCCCCATCGGTTCGACCCCGCCCGCCCTCGATGGCAGCGGTACGGCTCTCGCCTGCACTTGCGCGGCGGTCACCACCGGTTGCTTCGCGTCCCACCGCTCCGCCGCTCGACGGCGATCGTTCCGTTGGAGCGCGGCCCGCGACGGCGGTCGATGGCCGCTCGCCAAACGCTGCGCGGGAAATCTGTTCCATTCCTTGACGCTGCCGGTCGAACGACACTCGTTCCACACTTGCGGCTTCCCTTCTCGAAT
>CAYTVP010000042.1:0-15126 GCA_964441675.1 uncultured Solibacteraceae bacterium
GGCTGGAGAAGAAGGTGGAACAGGAGTTGCGGCCGCTGGCGATGGACCGTGCCCGTCTGGTGGTGAATGTGGCGCCGGCGGAGCCTTCAGTGCACGGATCCGATGCTGTGACGTTCCTGGTATCCCCGAATCTCGGCGAGGAGCCCCGTCCGATCGAGCGCGTGCTCTCGGGCGGGGAATTGTCCCGCCTGGCGCTGGCGCTAAAGTGTGTCTCCACTTCCGGGCCGCCCGGCAGGACGCTGGTTTTCGACGAAGTGGATGCGGGTATTGGCGGTGCAGCCGCCGAAGCCGTCGGGAGAAGGTTGAAACAGATCGCCTCGTCCAGCCAGGTGCTGTGCGTGACACACCTCGCTCAGATTGCCGGATTCGGAGATCACCATTACCTCGTCGAGAAGCGCGAAGCCAAGGGACGGACGATGGCTACGGTAGATCTGCTCGATCGCGAAGGGCGAGTTCGAGAGATTGGGCGCATGCTGGCGGGGCAGCGTTTGACGCCGGAAGCTCTGCGGCACGCCGAGCAGTTGTTGGACGTCCAGTAGCTGACTGCTTAGTCTGCCACCCGCTTCATTTAGATACCTTTGGAGCGCTGAGTCATCGGTCAGGCTCGCAGCCCGTGCAAATGCCTCTGGTGCTTCTTCCCTACGATTCAGTAACTGCAACAGGTAGCCACGAGCCGCCCAATACGGCTGATAGGTGACAACACGGCCGGCAGGGATTTCTTCGAGCGCCGCGATCCGGCGACGGGCTCCCCCGCTTGCGCCATGGCGACAGCACGCCCCACTTGCGAACCGATACCCGGTGCGATCCGCAGAAGACCCTCATAGAAGAGAAGGATCTCGTTCCAGGAGATTGTTCCGCTGACGGCCCGGTCGGCATGAATAGACTGAATGGCGGCTTCCAGTTGGTAACGCCCGATGCGTTGAAGTGCGGAAGCCGTGCGCAGATGGCTCTCTGCCTCCGCGATCAGAGATACGGACCATTGGGCAGTGTCCTGTTGATCCAAGTGTAGGCCGAATAGATCGTATCCAGCACAAACGAAACCCGCTCCTGTAATTCCGGCGGCTCGGGGACAGGAATTTCGACATTTGCGTTGACGCGAATCGCACCAAGTGCTCTTTGTTATAAACATTTAATCCATCCGTGATGGATGTTGTTACAGAGAGCCTATTTCATTAAATGTAATATTTTTGATTGACTTACGCCCCGTTTACTGAGTAAGATGTGTCACTCCTTACTGACTGAAACTTGGAGGATCTATGAAGCTGTGTCTAACTCTATCGTTGCTGATCCTGGCAACGCTGGTTCCTTGCTCAGGAGCTGTCACTTATACGCTAACGGGCGAAAGCGGAGCGATCTCACCGCCGTTTGACGTTAGTTTCGAAGTAACCACTTCCAGCTTTCTCGTTTCTAACACGACAATCGCCGCGACTGACTTAGACGCCTGCTCCACGTCATTTGAAGCGTGCAGTCAAGTAATCTTTGAGCCGGTCTCGTCGCATGATGCCGGCTTCTCGTCCATCGAATTCTTTACGACAACGACAAGCACACTGTTTTTCTTCGACTTGGGTTCGTTTGGGGCGCCTGGAACGTACAGTACGGTCTTTGGAGCCGGAACTGGCACTTTAACCGTCACTGAGACCGGCGTGATTCCGGAACCCGGCAGCGCAGTACTGATGGTCGGGGCGCTTGCCGGACTGTTTGCCGTGCGGCGATTCCGGAAGTAGTTTCCGGCAGTAGAAGGTCGATCGTTGGTTGCAGGCCAGCCTTGTTCAAGGCTGGCCTTTTCCCTTTTAGGAATGCATCTTCGCCATCGGACCGAAATGGATGAGAACAGCGCGCCAGTTGTCGGACAATAAAACATAAGGTCTCCCAATACGTGATGAAGAGGATCGCGGCGCTCGTTGTGATGGCATCCGCCGCTCAAGCTTTTCAGCTTGATTTGCGCACATTCGACCGGGCTCTGATCCTGCTCTCGGAGAAAGTCTCGCCCGCGGTAGTCCAGATTCTGAGCGATGCCTACAATCCTTTAACCGAAGCTCCCGGTTCGCCCACCGCGTTCGAGCAGTCGATGGGTACGGGTGTTGTTCTCACCGGCGACGGGTACATCGTTACCAACGGGCACGTTGTGAAGGGCGCCACAAAGATCCAGGTTGTGCTGCCGCATCTCGAATCGATCCAACAGGGCAGCAGCACGGTAAAACCGCGTGGGAGAAGAATGGCCGCCAAGCTGGTTGGACTCGACCGCGAGACAGACCTGGCGGTGTTGAAGATCGATGCTACCAGCCTGTCGTTTCTCGAATTCGGCGATTCGGACCAGCTGAAGCAGGGGCAGCTGGTGCTGGCCTTCGGCAGTCCCTTCGGTCTGCAGAACTCGATGGCGATGGGCATTGTCAGCGCGGTGGCGCGGCAACTCGAGGCGGACGATCCAATGATCTACATACAGTCTGACGTCTCGATCAACCCGGGCAACTCCGGCGGACCGCTGGTGGATGTTAACGGCGAGGTAGTGGGCATCAATACGATGCTGATTTCGGAATCGGGGGGCTCGGAAGGGGTAGGCCTCGCGGTGCCTTCAAACATCGCCAAAACGGTGGCCGACCAGATTATTCAAAACGGTATGGTCCGCCGCGGTGGAATCGGAATCGATGCGCAGACAATAACCGACACTATGGCGGAGGCTCTCCAACTGCCGCAGCAGGGGGGTGTCATTTTGGGCGATGTCACGCCCGATGGCCCAGCGGAGGGTGCCGGGCTGGAGGTGGGCGACATCATCCTGTCTATGAACGGCAAGCCGATGGAAAATGCCCGGCAGCTGCAGGTCAATCTTTACTCGCGGCCGGTGGGGAGTGTTGTCGAAGTGGAGATTCTACGCGCCGGGAAGGCCAGCAAGCGCTATGTAACCGTCACCGAGCAGGCCGACGATCCGGATCGGTTTGCGTCTATGGTGAACCAGTCCTTAGCGACGATTACCCAATTGGGCATTATGGGCCTTGAAATCGACGCCAAGGTGAAGGAAATGCTACCTTCTTCTACGCGGAAACCTCGCGGCATCCTGGTGGCGAGCACGCTTGCATCGGCAGGCAGACCCGCCGGTTCTCTCGAAACTGGCGATATCATCTATTCAGTTAACAGAATAAGTGTTCGAACTCTGCGGGAGATGAAAGCGGCGCTGGCGTCGTCGAGTCCCGGGGACGTCGTAGTCCTGCAGGTCGAGCGTCAGGAGAAGTTGCGGTATGTTGAGGTCCCTGTGGATTAGCATCGCGGTGCCGGCCGGCCTGATGGCGGCGGATGTGCAATTTAACCGCGATGTCCGTCCGCTTCTCTCAGACAAGTGCCTGTCGTGTCACGGTCCGGACGCAAAAGCTAAGAAGATTCCCCTTCGCTTAGACATTGAAGCCGAGGCAAAAAGCGACCTCGGCGGGCGGCGAGCGATTGTCGAAGGCGATCCGGAAGCAAGTGAGGTGATCCGCCGGATTACCGCGGACAATAAGGCCCGCCGGATGCCTCCTGTTTATACAGGCCACACCCTGACCGCGAAGGAAATTGACACCCTCCGCGCCTGGATTCAGGGTGGTGCGAAATGGCAGAAACATTGGTCATTCCTACCGCCGGAAAAGGCCGCCGTTCCAGCCGGTCAGAACCCGATCGATTATTTTGTGCGCAAGCGGCTGGCCGATGAAAATCTAACCCCGGCACCGGCGGCTTCGCGCACTGCGCTCGTGCGGCGCGCGACGCTCGATATCACGGGATTGCCGCCTACGCCCGCGGAAGTGGATGCCTTTCTGGCAGACAAATCCTCCGACGCTTACGAGAAGGTGATCGACCGCCTGCTCGTGTCGCCGCGATACGGCGAGCGGATGGCGGCGCAGTGGCTGGACGCAGCGCGCTATGCCGATTCCAACGGATACCAGTACGACGGGGAGCGTCAAATGTGGCGCTGGCGGGACTACGTCATCGACAGTTTCAATCGAAATAAACCGTTCGATCGCTTCATTGTGGAGCAGATTGCCGGCGACCTGCTGCCCAACGCCACGATGGAACAAAAGATGGCAACGGGATTCAACCGCAACCACCGGATCAATACCGAGGACGGGATTGTGCCTGAGGAATATGCGGTGGAGTATGTTGTCGACCGCGTCGAGACTGTGGGTGCCGTGTTCCTGGGGCTAACTACCGGCTGCGCGCGCTGCCACAACCACAAGTACGACCCGATCTCCCAGAAGGAGTTCTACCAGTTCTACGCCTACTTCAACAACATTTCGGAGCTTGGACGCGGCATGAAGTATGGCAATTCGCACCCTTACATTCCTGCTCCAACGGCGGATCAACGGCGGGAATTGGAAGCTCTGGATGCCCGGATTCACGATTTGGAGCAAAAGCTTGCTGCCGATAAGGGATCCCTGGCCGTGACCGCTTACCGGCCGTCCACCGCGCTGAATTACGAACAGGAGTTTGTGGCGAAAACGCCGCGCGTAGCCGGGTTCTCGGCGCAATGGGATATCAACGACAGCTTCACGCTCTTCGCTGAGTTCGTTGCCGAACAGGTGCCCGACGGGCCGATCATCACGCGCATGGCGGACCAGCCGAAGGGTAAAGGCTTCGGTCTGCATGCTGACCATGGCAAATTACACGCGCACGTTACCAGCGTGTATGCCGACGATGCGTTACGGCTGGAGACAGAAGAAGCGATACTCCAGCCTGGACGGCGCTATTCGGTGGCCATGACTTATGACGGCTCGAAGATGGCATCCGGCCTGAAGGTTTATCTGGACGGCGAACTGGTGAAAACCAAGGTCCTGCTGGAGACGCTCTACCGGCCATTTACGAATGCGAATAAGCCATTTCCTCAGCCGCTGCGGCTCGGCATGGGCTGGGGACCGGACCGGCGGTTCAACGGTGAGATCGATCAGGCGCGGGCATGGCGTCGCGTGCTCGATGGGGAGCAGATTCGCGCCCTGGCGGGTAAAGCCGATCCAGCGAAGATGGCGCGGCTCGCGTATCTCGAAACGATCGAGGATGGCCGAAAGCTGTTCGACTTAGAGTGGGAGCGGGAAAAGCTGCGGGCGAGCTTTCCGACAGTAATGGTGATGGCGGAGCGGTCCAAGCCACGGGATACCTTTATCCTGGACCGTGGCGTCTACGATAAGCCCGGCGAAAAGGTGGAGCCCGGACTTTTTTCCGCTCTTCCGCCCTTGCCGGAGGGCGCGCCGAACAACCGGCTCGGTCTTGCCCGGTGGATGGTGGACCGGAGAAATCCGCTGGTGGCGCGCGTTACGGTGAACCGCATGTGGCAGACGATGTTCGGCACCGGCCTGGTAAAAACCGCGGAGGATTTTGGCCAGCAAGGGGAGTGGCCGTCGCATCCGGAATTGCTGGACTGGCTGGCAGCGGAGTTTGTCGATTCCGGCTGGGATACCAAAGCCATGATCAAACGCATGGCGATGTCGGCAACGTATCGCCAATCGTCGAAGATGACGCCGGAAGCGGCGCAGCAGGATCCGGAAAATCGTCTCCTGGCGCGGGGTCCGCGCACCAGGCTCCCGGCGGAGATGATTCGCGATCAAGCGCTGGCGGCATCCGGTTTGCTGGTGGAGAAACTCGGAGGCCCGTCCGTGAAGCCCTATCAGCCTGCCGGACTATGGGCGGAAATTACCATGCAGGACGGTGAATACGAACGCGATCAGGGCGACGCGCTCTATCGCCGCAGCTTGTATACCTACTGGCGGCGAACCGCGGCCCCGCCCATGATGTTGAACTTCGATTCGTCGCAGCGTGAGACCTGTACTGTACGGGAGAATCGCACGAACACGCCGCTGCAGGCGCTGAACCTGATGAATGACGAGACATTTCTTGAGGTTGCGCGCGTGCTGGGCGCGACGATGGCGAAGGAGGGTTTGACTGCCGGATTCCGCCGCGTTCTCGCTCGCGATCCGCGTCCCGAAGAGCTATCAGTTCTCGAAGGCAGCCTTGCCTATCACAGGGATTACTTTTCCGATGAAGCGAAGGCCAAGGGCTTTTTGGAGCAAGGAGAGTCCGATCGGCCTAGTGACATCAGCCCCAGGGAATTGGCCGCCCATGCGGCAGTTGCCAGCATGATTTTAAATCTCGATGAGGCGGTGACCAAGCCATGACGATCAGTCGCAGGCATCTCCTGCAGTTGTCCTCAATGATGCTCGGGCGAACCGCATTCGCGTCGCTTGAGGGATTGCCGCATTTTCCGGCGAAGGCCAAGCGTGTCATTTATCTGTTTATGCACGGCGGGCCGTCGCAGTTGGATCTGTTGGACCCGAAGCCGGCACTGGCGAAGCTACGCGGTCAGGACCTGCCTGACAGCATTCGCAAGGGCCAGAGACTGACGGGCATGACTGCCTATCAGGCGAAGTTTCCGACGGCCCCCTCGATTTTCCAGTTTGCCCAACATGGCCAGAGCGGCCAGTGGTTCTCGGAACTTTTGCCACACACGGCGAAGATCGCCGACGATCTCTGCATCGTGAAGAGTCTGCACACCGAGGCGATCAACCACGATCCGGCGGTCACTTTCTTTCAGACCGGATTTCAGCTAGCCGGACGGCCTTCGATCGGGTCTTGGGTTTCCTACGGGCTCGGCAGCGAGAACAAGGATCTTCCGGCCTTCGTCGTTATGGTGTCCCAAGGCGTCGGCAATACGCAGGCGCTGGCGGACCGGATGTGGGGCGCGGGATTCCTGCCTACCAAGCACGCCGGTGTCAAGTTTCGCGCTGGCGCCGATCCCGTGCTGTATCTGTCCGATCCGGAAGGATACGACAAGTCCGCGCGGCGGCGATACCTGGACGATTTGGGCAAGCTGAACCAGATGGAGTACGCCGAATACGGCGATCCGGAGACGCAGACGCGCATTGCGCAGTATGAAATGGCGTACAAGATGCAGTCGTCTGTGCCGGAGCTTACTGATCTTTCGAACGAACCGGAGCATACATTCGAGCTGTATGGTCCGGACGCGCGGAAACCCGGCTCGTTTGCAGCGAACTGCATTCTCGCGCGGCGGCTGGTGGAAAGAGGCGTGCGCTTCGTGCAGCTGTATCACCGGGGCTGGGATGCGCACAGTACGCTGCCGAAGCAAATCCGCGGCCAATGCCAGCAGGCCGACCAGCCTTCGGCCGCATTGATTCAGGATCTGAAACAGCGCGGACTTCTCGAAGACACGCTGGTGCTATGGGGCGGCGAATTCGGACGTACCGTGTACTCACAAGGAACGCTGACGGAAACGGATTACGGCCGCGATCATCATCCGCGCTGCTTTGCGATGTGGATGGCAGGTGGTGGAATCAAGGGTGGGATCACCTACGGTGAGACGGACGAGTTCAGCTACAACATCGTGGAGAATCCGATGGATGTCCACGATCTTCATGCGACCATGATGCACCTGATGGGTGTCGACCATACGAAACTGACGTTCAAGTTTCAAGGACGGCATTACCGGCTTACCGATGTTCAAGGGCGCGTGAATAAGGCTCTGCTGGCCTGAAAATCAAATAGACTGCTGGGGCAGCAGGCTGGCCGGAGCGCTATTACCCGGCGACAGCACAACGCGATACGGGCAGTCCGCAGACCGGAGATACTCGAGTTGATTCCGCAAGACTTCCGGATCGCCGGAGGCCGGAATCAGCAGCGGAGGCGTTGTCTCGGCGCCGCGTGAGGGAAGGCCCCAGTGCTTCGGCAGATGCGCGGCAAAGCCGTAGGATCCCGTCAGGAGGCGCGCTTCGGCGAACTGGTGAGCGGCCCGTGCCAAGTCAGCCTCTTCGAGGGCATCGACCAGTGTGATTTCGCCGTCGGGATTGTCGCGGGAGCGCCAGCGTAGTAAACCGATCCGGCGGGACGTTTGCGCTTCGAGGCGGCGCACCAGATTGGCGTCGGTGATGGGATCGTGCGGGCGCGTGCCCAGCAACGTTTCGTTGACCGGAATGCCATCAAGGAAAAGGTTCCCCATATACTGCGTATGGCCAAGGGACGGGTGTGCCGGGACGGCTACGGTGAACCCTACGCCCAGCTCGCGCATGAGTGCTTCGATGACCGGTCCGATATTCCGGGAGTCGAAAGTGGAACTGTAGTGGTAGAAGACCTGGCGGACGTCATCCATCCGGTGGAGCGAGCCGATTACTGCCCGGACAGCCTGCTCACGTTCCGCGTCTCGTACGTCGAGGCCCGTCACTACAACATCGCATTGGGGCGGCGGCGCGTTCTGCCAGTCGGAAAAACCGAAGCTCAGAAGGACGCTCGCGCCCTGCGTATAAAGCGTTCGCGACAGGGATGCGGCACCGGAAAACGAGTCGGAGATCGCGGCGAGAAAGGGCAAGGCTTCTCTAATCGCTCCTAGAGCGATTGTATAATTGCGCTCGATGAGCTTTTTTGTCGGCATTACGCCGGATTTTTACAGCGATGCGAGCGGGCACTTCGAATCCGCGTTGGAGAATCTGCTGGCGCCAGCCGGTATCGCATGGGAGGCTATGCCTCCTCTGGCCGGTAACGTTGCTACGCCGGAGGTGCTGGACCGCTATGACGCCGTGCTGGCGCTGGCGACCAGGATGCCGGCAGAAAGCTTTACCGGCCTAAGCCGGCTGGTTCTGGTATCGCGCTGGGGGGTCGGGTATGACCACATCGATACCGTGGCGCTGACCCAGGCCGATGTGGCGCTGGCTATTACGCCCAACGCCGTCAGGCGCCCGGTCGCCGAAGCGATCCTGACATTTATCTTTGCGTTGACGACGAATCTTATGTTGCAGGACCGGACGGTGCGCGAAGGAAAATGGCGCGGGAGCTTAGACCGGCTGGGGCGAAACATCCGCGGCCGGACTCTTGGCTCGCTGGGATTGGGCAATATCGCCAGGGAGCTGTTCTCGATGGTTCAGTCACTGGGATTCGGAAAGCTGATCGCCTGCGACCCGTTCGTCGAGCCGGCCGTTGCCAAGGCGCTCGGCGTAGAGCTGGTTTCGCAGGAACAATTGTTTTCCGAAAGTGACTTTTTATGCGTCAACGCCTTCCTTAGCAGCAAGACACGCGGCCTGGTGGATGAAACGCACCTCAGGATGATGAAACCGACCTCCTACCTGATCAACACTGCGCGCGGGCCTGTTGTCGATCAGCCGGCATTGACCCGCGCTCTCGAGCAAGGCTGGATCGCCGGCGCGGGCCTCGATGTCTTCGAACAGGAACCCCTTCCGGCTGACGATCCCATCCGCCGGGCGCCGAACACGATCTTTGCGCCTCACGCCCTTGCGTGGACCGAAGAGATTGCACGCGGCAACAGCGTCGAAGCCTGCGAGAATATCCTGGCCGCCGCCCGGGGCGAGCTTCCGCAAAGCATCGTGAATCGAGACGTTTGCTCGCGGGAGGGCTTTCAAACCAGGCTCGCGCGCTTTCGCCCGGCCGGGGCCTAGAACGACTGGCCGCCTAAAACGACTGGCCGATAGAAAAGAAGAATCCCCCGAACGATTCGCCGGGACGCCGGCCGAGCTTCATGCCATAGTCGAGCCGGATCAGGACGAAGGGATTGCGAATGCGTAGCCCGAAGCCAACCGATGAACGCAGGTCGGTGACGTTGAATTCCGAAGGCTGCGCCCACACATTGCCCGCATCGACAAATCCTACGCCGTCCAGAAACTTATAGAGTGGAAATCGCAGCTCGTTGTTGACGATGAATGTCGCCCGGCCGCCGATGTTCAAGCCGGCAATCTGCGGTCCCACACTGTTCTGAGCGTAACCGCGAATCGTGGTTCCGCCCCCCGCAAAAAAGCGATCGGCCGGGAGGAATAGCTGGTTCCCATCGAGAGTGTTCGCCACACCTGCACGCCAAGCAGTGGCGAAGACCCAGCGTGAGCGGCGGCTCCCGCCTTCAAACGGCATAATCTCCGGCTTACGGATACCGAAGTACTTGAAGCCCTGTAAGTAGTAGCGGAAGTAACTGAAATCGCCGCCGAGAAACTTCGGCCCATACTCGGCTGCGGCGGAAAGGAAGGATCCTCGCGAGGCGTCGAGAGCGTTGTCGCGGTCGTCGCGGATTAAAGCAAACGTCAGGGGAGCGGTAGCGCCCGTGAACAACAGGTTCAGATCAGGAGCAAGCGTGGTTCCGGTTTCGTAGCGGTAGCCGTAGGCAAGGCTGAATCGCGGCCCGAAGCGAATGAATTGTTGAATGGTTGCTCCGCGTAAACGGTTGTCATAGACCTCCAGTTCCTCATTGCGGATGTAGGCAGTGGCGGTAGTGTTGATTCGCCTGCTCCCCAAAAAGGGTTGCGTGAAATACAGACGCGACTCCTGGCGCTTCCGATCTACGAGGCTGCGCAATCCAAGTATTCGCGCCTCCCCAAGGGTATTGACAGTTGAAATATCGAACAGTACGCCCGGGCCGCGCTCCGTATCGAAGGTTCCACCCGCGTCGATGCGGTAGGGCTTCGGCTCGCGCACTGTAATTTCCATTGCCACCGGCTGCGGGGCGCTGGGGATGGAAGGCTGGCCCAGAGCGGGATAAGCAAAGTCGATGAGGTTGTATGCGCCCGAGTCGAGCATATTGCGTCTGGACCGGTTCAACTTGTCAGCCGCAAGCAGATCTCCTTCGCCAAGCTCCAATCGCCGCCGGACGAAGGCTTCGCTCGTTTCGCTCAGCCCTTTGATCTCGACCTTCGCGACCTCGAAACGTTGATTTTCCTCTACCTTGAAAAGTAGATTGGCGCGTCCGGCTGCAAGATCGGACTGTTCTTCCACATCGACTTGCGCCTGACGAAACCCGAGATTCCAGTAATACTCCTGGATACGTTGCGCGAACGTGAAACGGTCATTGGGCACATACTTGTCGCCGGGATGGATGATCAGGGCTCGCAGCAGGTCCTCGGGCTTCACGGATTCGACCCCTTCAAACTTCAACTCGCCGACAACGAACCCCTCGCCCGAGGCTACCGGAATCGTAACGTACAGCTTGTCCTCATCCCGTACTTCGACCACCGGATCACCCGCCTTGGCGCTTAGATAGCCCTCCTGACGCAGATACTGATCGAGGAATCGTTTGATGGCTTCGGGGTTCGACTTTACCTCTCGATCCAGTTTCTGCGCCCGCAGCCCGTCCCTCAACAACTCCGCGGTTTCCTTGGGGAGATCCGGAAACACTAAGGTGGGACGACCGAATTTCACGCCGCGGCCGATTTCATAAATGACGTTCTGGGCGTCACCGTCAGCCGGCTTGATCTCCGCCGTAACGTTGGCATCGGCATAACCCTCACGAATCAACGTGCGCTGAAGCTCGGCGGTTGTAACATTCAGGCGCTGCCGGTCGATCAGTCCTTGCTGCCACAACTGAGCAATGCGAGCCCTGGTCTTACCACCTACGTCGGCACCTTCGAAAATAAAGTGAACCATGTGTCCGGCATCGATCGTGAACTCCAGATCCACTACCCGCGGCATATCGTTGTTGCCCTGCCGCCGCTGCCGCCGTTCTTCACGTGTAAGGGCGTCGTCCTGGGGACGCGATTCGTCGTCTTCGGCGGCGCGGCGATAGCGGCGGTTCTGTTGGATGCGAGCTTCCGCGTAGCCCTGCTTGGCATAGAAGGCCCTCAAACGGCGCACGGCGTCCTGCGATTTTAGAACCTCGTACTTTTTTCCCGGCTTCAGCTTTAGCTCTTTTCGAATCGCTTTCTCGTCGAGCTTTGGAGTGCCGGTGACGGTGATGGTTCCGACCCGTGTTTCCCGGCGCTGGCGGCGCGTGCTGAAATCTCCGGTCTGCGGACCGCCGCCAAAACGGAACTTCTGGCGAAATTCCATGCGGTTGCTTTGGTCTGTCTGACGGAAATAGCGGGCAAGAAACCGACGCCGTACGTTGTACTCGGCTGTCCAGATCTGGTCCTGGCTATCGGCAAGATTAGCCGAGTACGTGAGTTTGAGTTCCGGTGTCAGGTTCTGTCCGATCGTCAGCCGCGCCGTAGGGTCGGCATCGGGCGAGATCAGTCCCGGATCGATCCGAAATTCGCTGACTCCGAAAGTGTTGCGTAGCCGGTTGGAGATGCCGCCGGTCAACGAGCTCCCGAAGAGTGTCAAAAGCTGCGTCTGGGCATAGGCTGCGCCCCGGCCGGCATTATTCACCGAGCCGGTGAAGAGCAACGACATGATCTGGTCTTCGTTCGCCGCCGGGTCTGCGGAAAATGCCGTTTGTGGATTGTCAATGTCGCCCGTCAGCTTGAGCGTGACGTCGTATTCTCCAATGCGTGTGTCGGCAGAAATATTGAAACGGGGCGCGATCCGCGTTTCTTCCGCGAAATCGATGATGGCGGTGGAAAGATTGAATGTACGCCCGCTGAAGTAGATGCGTCCGTCCTCTTCGAGCTCAAGTCGCCCGGTCAGGCCGGGCCGGCGCGGCGTACCCACCAGCCGCAGATCGGTGTACGTGTTGAAGCGGCCGAGGTTGTTATCGAACACCAGCGGCTGCCGCGTCTGCACTTCGATGTTGAAGCGCAGGCTGTCCAAAATCGGATTGGGGTTGTCAATGAGCGAGACCTCGCCTTGACGGGACCGCATGAACCGGGTGAGGTCCAGCGTTTCGCGATAGCTTCCATCGAGGATGTTTACCCGCCCGGCGAGGAGCAAGTCCCTCCCGGAACTTTTGAGCGTCAAATTCGATGTCGACGCCGTTTGCAAGCCCTGCGGGTAGTCCAGAAAGATGGAGCGGCCGGTGAGTGCGAGGTCTACGTCTACGGGCCGGCCGTCGCGGACTGCGAAGGATCCCTTTGCGCTCAGCCGCCCGCCGTTGACATTTCCCGAAAGATCTTCCAGCACTACTTTGGTGCCCTGAAAGGCTGCTCGAAGCGATAGCTGATCGCCTGCAAACACAGGATTATTCGAATAGAACTGTCCGTTCCGCCAGTTCAAATTGCCGTTTACCAGCGGCTGCCCGATCAATCCGGTGACAGCGACGTGCGCTTCTATTGGGCCGGCGAGACCGTAGTCGGCGGAATTTCTTGTGAAGATATCGGCATCCACCTGTCCATCCACCCGGAGATTCAGTTCCTGCGCGCCCGTTACTTGCAAGGTCCCGGCGGCGGCCAGGCCGGTGGATGGGCCTTTGATGCTGAACTTATCCAGAGACAGGCGCCCCTGCTCAAGACGAAGGGTTGTTTCCTCTGTCTGGCGAATGGTTCCGCTTTTGCCGGCGACGTCAATCTGGCTAAAGCGAATCGCGGCGCGGATCGCGTCCAGATCGGGACTGAGTACTGGAGCATCGACAGTAAAGCTGACTGGTGCTTGAAACTGGGGAGCGTCGAAAAACAGCGGAGCGACGTTGATCTTATCCACTGTCAGCCGCGCGCTGCCGGACCGGCGATCGAGTCCGAAATCTCCTTCGGCATGCAGCGTACCGCCGGTTAACCGGGCGTCCAGCGATTCGAGTGTCAGACGGTTTCCGGCGAACCGGACTCGCGTATCGATCGCTTCAATCGGCCAACGCAGTTGAGGCGACGAAACGGTCGCTCCGGCCGTTGAGGCTGTCAAGTCGGGGATTGGCGCGGAGACGGTTCCCCCGACGGTGCCCGTTAGGGTGACAATGCCGTTGAGATCGGCTGGAAAATCCGGTGGAAGATACCGCTCGGCAAGATCGAGGGGGATCGACCCATCGACGGTCAAAGCCTGCGAAACCGCCCGCGAACCAGATGGTCCGGCGAAGGCAATGCCGCCCTCGACCGAAAGAGTGGCACCCTCGGATTCGACTGCGAGTTCCTCGACGACTACGGAGCGATCTCGAAGAGCAAGGCGGATGGGCGCGCGGTTGACGATCCGGTGTTGGGCAGCGACGACATCGAGAGTGGGAATCGTAATCGAGGCCGCAACATTCTCCCACTGGCCCCAGGGCGCTTGTCCGCTTGCTTTGAATCCGGCCGATCCCTGAACGTCCGGCGTATCGAGAGTGAGACGCGGCGATTCTGCTTCAAAAGTTACAACTTGATTCCGAAGGGCGATATCAGCGCGCACGCCTCCCAAATTCGGACTGTCGAGACCCGCATGGATGAGCGCCTCCGGATCATCGAACGAGCCGGCCGCCGAAAATCGAAATTCGAGAGCGCCGCGGACGGGCTGCCCGCCGGGAAGCTTCATCGATTCCAGCTCCAGATTGATCGCCGTGGCTTCAGCGGAAAATGTGCGTTCTTTCAGATCGGCTTGGGCGTTGCCATCCAACTCACCGATCCCCGCGGCTTGGGGCTTGCTGAGGTGGAGGCGCCCAACCTCGAGAAAAGAGCTGCGATACGTGGCCGAAGCGGCAAATTCTCCGAACTTTTCGCCGTAGGCAATCAGGTTCTCCGCGCCGAGATCCAGTTCGACAACCGGATCTGCCACCGGGCCGGTAATTCGGGCTGCAAGCGTTAGGGTCCCATCCATCGGCAGTGGCTGGCCTAATCCTTCGAGCAGAGCTGCCAGGGACAAATCCGCTCCACGCGCGGCTATTTCCAGCCGAGGTGGCCCATCCTGAAGTAATAGATTCCCGGAGGCTTCGACGGCGTGGCCCTGCCAATCCATCACCGCACTCGAAAGGTGCATGCGGTCTCGGTTGGCATCGGCGGTTGCCCGCAGCCTTACATCGGCCGCGGGGCCCAGGCTCAGGTTGTCGGACTGTGCGGTGAGCGAAGCCCTCGGATTGGTGGCAGACCCGGCCAGGTCCGCCGTCACTGATACCGTGCCGTTCAGCACCGGATAGTCTGCGAGAATCCGTCCGGAGATCGCGTGGCTCCGGCGATCAAGCCGGGCGCCGCCGCGAACTTGGGCGTTGAATGCGGATAGGTTTCGGGTGGAAACCGTTATCGCAGACGGAGCGAGCGCGAGCGCTGCCGATCCGCGCACGTCTTCTCGCGCCGCCGTTATCGTGGCATTTCCGATCGCATTGATAACGTCGAATCCTGTCCAGTCCAGGTTGGTGCTGAGAGCAATGCCTTCAGCTTTGGCCATCAGAGTTGCTGAGGACGGACCATTCGCCAGCGACAAACTGGCGCCGCCGCTGACGGTTCCGCGCGGCGACCGCACGTCCAGATCGCGAAGACTGAGCACTTCGGAGTTGCCATCGAAAACAATTCCGGACGCCACAGTGACAACGCCCACTTGCGGCACGCGAATGCCGCCGTCAGC
>CAYTVP010000042.1:15136-17681 GCA_964441675.1 uncultured Solibacteraceae bacterium
GCCGCGCAGAGAGACTTCAGAAATCGTTCCGTTCAAGCGGAGCGAATCGATATGGCCCGAATAATCAGATACAAAAAAACTTCCCGCGCCTGAATCCTGCAATTGCCACCGCCCGTTCTCAAGCACCAGCCGCATCGGGCCGACACAGGCAGCAGCCGAGGAATCGGTGTATTGAAGACGGATCTCATCCAGTTCGACGCGCTGCGGCAGCGACTTGAGCGGGTCCGATTCCTCACCCGTTTCCGGAAGGTTCAATGTGCCTCCCTGCTGTCTGGCGATGTCGATCACAAGCCCGGAGGCGCGAACATCGGTAATGGCTTCCAGCCCACGGGTAAGCCGAAGATAATCCCAGGAAATGTCAGCTTGGCGAAGAAAGATGAATGGGGGATCGCCGGCGCGACGTGCCCGGATTGTGACATTCTCCACACGGGCAGTACGTCGAATTAGGTTGAAGCGGAATGTTTCGAAACTTATATCAACGGGTTTAACCGACCCGAGGACGGTTTGGAGAATGACGTGCTGCATCCTTGGTGTATGGAGAACAACGAGTGCCGCCGCCACCAGGAGCACTACCGCGAGTGCGGACCACAACAGTCCGCGGAGCATCCGCCCGGCCCACATTCAACCTACTTAGAAGTGTACAATCCAGACATCATGATGCGGACATTTATGGTGTGCGCACTCACTTTTGCTACGTTATCCGCTGGTCAGGACCCAGTTCCCCGGCCTGATCAACCCAATGAACAAACAATTCTTAGAATGGCGAGAGCGATTCAAAAGAATGTCCTTACATTGCCGAATTATGGCGTTTTCGATTGGCTGACCTTCCACTTCCAGGGTTACAACGTCGTCCTGAGAGGGTATGCTTCCCGCCCAACCCTGAAGGATGATGCGGAACGCGTCGTGAAATCTGTGGAAGGCGTGGCGTCTGTAGACAACCGGATTGAAGTATTGCCTTTATCGCCGAATGATGACGGCATCCGGGCGCAGGCATATGTCCGGATTTACGGAAACAGCCAACTGTCCCGGTACAATCCGAATCGCGGGTCGCCGATTTTTATGTCACCGGCGCGAGCGGCGGCCGGCATTACGCGAGATCCGCCAGTCGGCTTCCACCCGATTCATATTATTGTCAGAAACGGCAACATAACGCTCTATGGAACGGTGTTGAACGAAGGCGATAAGGCGATTGCCGGAATGATGGCTAATCAGGTGACCGGATCTTTTGCGGTGGAGAATGAACTCGCAGTCGAGATAAAGGATCACAAAAAAGCGTCGAAGCAGAAATAACTCTACTCGTTTTCCAGCATTTTGCGTGCCGCGTCCAGCGATTTGCGGACGGATTCGTTCGCTTCCGGATAGCTGAGCTTCAGCGTTCGGATGGTATCGACGATAACAGCCCCTACAACCAAGCGTGTGTACCATTTGTTGTCGGCGGGAACAACATACCAGGGAGCGTGCTTTGATGCGGTGTTCCGAATGGTTTCTTCATAAGCATGCATATACGTCTTCCAGTGATTCCGTTCCGCGACGTCGGCAGGTGAATACTTCCAGTTCTTGTCGGGCTCCCGGAGCCGTTCGAGAAAGCGCTTCTTCTGCTCTTCCGGGGAAACGTAAAGGAAGAACTTGCGGATAATGGTGCCGTTACGCGAAAGATACTTCTCGAAGTTTCGAATGTCCTCGAAGCGCTGCTGCCAGATATCGTCGGTTACAAGAGGCTTCGGAAGATGCTGCTTGCCGAGAATTTCCGGATGCACACGCGCGACGAGTGTTTCTTCGTACCACGAACGATTGTGGATGCCGATGCGGCCACGCTCCGGCAGCCGGCTGACATGACGCCATAGAAAATCGTGATCCAACTCCTCGGCCGACGGAGCCTTGAACGAGAAGACCTGGACGCCCTGCGGATTCACTCCGGACATCACATGACGGATTGCTCCATCCTTGCCCGCCGCGTCCATTGCCTGGAAAATCAGCAGCAGAGACCAGCGATCCTGCGCATATAGCATCCCCTGCTGTTCGGCGATCCATTCGACGCCGTGCTTGATCAGCTCTTTCGCGCGGTTCTTCAGCCTGGCTTTTCCAGTATCTTTGGGATCGAAGTCTTTCAGCCGGAACTTCCGTCCGTTTTTGATTGTGTAGGGTGCGATCAGATCGGTCGCGGTAAGCAAAGTGCCACTTATTATGACGTACGTGCTGCTTCGTTCCGGGGCGAGGCGTTCGCTTCTCCCTGCAGGCTGTCAGAGAATAGAAATGTGCCTCCTCCTCAGCCGAACGACGGAAAGCCCGTTGTCCTGATTGTTGGCGGCGGATTCGGCGGATTGGGCGCCGCCATGCGTTTAGAGAATACCGATGCGCATATCGCCGTAGTTGATCGGACCAATCATCATCTTTTCCAGCCGCTGTTGTACCAGGTGGCGACAGCAACGCTGGCTCCGGGCGATATCGCATCGCCGATCCGGAAAGTGCTGGCAAGACAAGCCAATGCCTACGTTGTCTTAACTGAAGTGACGGGCGTCGATCCGGTCCGGAAAAGACTGCTGAT
>CAYTVP010000043.1:0-17469 GCA_964441675.1 uncultured Solibacteraceae bacterium
CGGAATAGAATACGGCAGCCTGCCCGGGCGTCACCGCCCGCTGCGGCTCGTCGAACTGAATCCGGGCGCGATTGTCCGGAAGCGCGATAACCGTTGCGGGCGCAGGCATATGCTTGTTGCGAATCCGAACCTCGGCGCGGACCGGCTGCGAAGGTTCATCGATCGAAAGCCAGTTCACATCGTGTACTTTAAAGGACGCTCGGAGCAACTGATCGTCTGAGCCAACGACTACACGCTGCGCCGCGGAGTCGGTTTGGATAACATACAGCGGCTCGCGAGCGGCAATGGCCAGCCCGCGACGCTGTCCCACCGTGAAATGATGTGTGCCCTTATGCCGCCCCAGAACGCGCCCGTCGGTGGTGACGATTTCGCCGGTAGTCTGTTCGCGTGGGATTCCCTGCTCAGCGAAATAGGCATCGATGAATGCCGCATAGTCGCCGTTCGGAACGAAGCAAATTTCCTGGCTGTCGGGCTTGGCCGCAACCGGAATGTTCAAATTGCCGGCAAGTTCTCGAACTTCGGTCTTGATCATCTCTCCGAGCGGGAAAAGCGTCCTGCGCAGCTGCGGCTGCGTCAGTCCCCAGAGAAAATATGTCTGGTCTTTGGACGAATCTCTGGCGCGAGCCATCTGCCATCGGCTCGAAGCCTCGTTGAAGTGGATGCGGGCATAGTGTCCGGTAGCGACCTTCTCGGCACCCGCGGCGTCGGCCATATCGAGAAACTGGTCGAATTTTATGAAGTTATTGCATAGCGTACAGGGAACAGGAGTCTCGCCCCGTAAATACGAGTCGACAAACGGACGCACGACTGCACGCTCGAACTTCTCCTCGAAGTTCACGACGTAGTACGGAATCCCCAGCGAGTTGGCGACTGCACGCGCGTCATAGACATCGTCGAGAGAGCAGCAGCGGCCGCCGGTTGCGCCGCCAACAAGTTCCGGCAGGCGCCGCTGATTCCACAACTGCATGGTCAGGCCAACAATCGTGTGTCCTTGGTGCTTCAGCAGTGCGGCGACGACAGAAGAATCCACGCCGCCCGACATGGCGACAGCGATCGGCGCGCTGGAAGTCGTGTCAGGCATAGACCGGCGACAACCTCCGTAACCGCTCGACACAGATCGCAACCGCATCAATCAGTGCATCTACTTCCTCGATCGTGTTCGATTCGCCAAGAGAAAAACGCAAACTCGACTTCGCCTGCTCGCGAGACAACCCGATCGCTGTCAGGACATGCGATGGCTCGACGGCGCCCGAGGAGCAGGCGGCCCCGCTCGATACCGCAAATCCGCGGAGATCGAGCGCAATCACAAGAGCCTCCCCTTCGACGCCATCGAAGCGAATATTCGTCGTGTTTGCGACGCGCGGCGAGCTTGCTCCGTTGACTGCCGCATTCGGAACGCGATCCACGATTCCTTTCTCCAGCCGATCGCGCAGCGATGCCAACCGTGCTGTGTCCGTACCGAGGGCTTCGCACGCGGCACCGAATCCAGCAAGCGCGGGTACGTTTTCTGTCCCGGGACGCCTGTCGCGCTCGTGATGCCCGCCGAAAGTCACTTTCTGAAGCGTGACGTCTTTACCGACGACCAACGCGCCGGCGCCCTTGGGGCCATAGATCTTATGAGCGGAGAAACTGCGTAAGTGGCAATCGGGCAGAGGAATCCGCCCCAGGGCTTGCACACAATCCGAATGAACTGTGATGCCGAATGAGACCAGCTCATCTACTGGCTGGATGGTGCCCAGTTCGTTGTTCACCGCCATCACGGTAATCAAATCCGTCTCCGGGCGGATGGCGTGCCGCACGCCGTCCGGGTCAAGAACGCCGGCGGACGAAACCGGTATATAGGATACGGCCGTACCCTGACGCTCCAGTTCCTGACAGACATTCAATACCGCCGGATGCTCGATCGTTGACGTGATGATATGCCGCGGGCGGAGCCCGAAGATGGCGAGATTATTGGATTCCGTCCCGCCGCTGGTGAAAACAACGTCTTCCGCCTTTACAGCAACGGCTTCGGCCACCTGCCTGCGGGCAGTTTCCAGACGGTGCTTCGCAGCCTGGCCAAAGTAATGAATGCTGGAGGCGTTGCCGTAGACCTCGCGCATGCACTCAGAGGCGGCTGCCGCGCTCGCGGAGCATACGGGGGTAGTGGCGTTATGGTCGAAGTACGCGTGTTTCACGGCGGGCCGAAAGCTACACTTTCAGTTTAGCGATGCCTCGTCCAATCATTACACTCACTACCGATTTCGGGTCTTCCGACCATTTTGTCGGTGCGCTGAAGGGTGTCATCCTCACACTTCAGCCCAATGCCCAGATTGTGGATATTTCGCACGAGATCCCGCCGTTTTCCGTTCCGGAAGCCGCGTTCTTGATCGCCGAAGCGGCCGAATGGTTTCCGAAGCGCACGGTACACGTTGTGGTTGTCGACCCGGGCGTCGGAAGCTCCCGCAGGCCGATTGTAGTGGAGGCGGGCGGACAGTTTTTCATCGGTCCGGACAATGGGGTCTTCAGCATGATCCGGGCAAAGTCTCCCAAAAATAAAGTGCGGGAAATTTCAAACCCGAAGATTATGCTGCCCCGCGTCTCCCGCACCTTTCATGGCAGGGATATATTTGCGCCTGCTGCGGCGAATCTGACGAAATTAAAGACATCTGCCAGCCTGGGTCCGCTGATACAGGATGCTTTGCAGCTGCGGCTGGCGCTCCCGGAGCAAACGAACAAACGCACATGGACTGGGTCCGTAATTAAGATTGACCGCTTCGGTAACTTAATCTCCAACTTTCACATTCCGGAGTTTGAGCGCATCCGAACCAGTCCGTTCGAGGTTGCCATCGGTTTCGAGAAACTGCACCGGCTCGCTTTGCATTATGCCGAATGTCCTCCCGGAGAACTGTTCGTGATCGAGGGTAGTTCCGGATACCTGGAAGTTTCCCTCAATCAGGGAAACGCTGCGAAACAGCTAGGCTGTGGCGTTGGAGCGCCCATCGAGCTGACCTTGTACTGAAGAGCAAGAGAAAAACGGCTGCAATCCTGTGAATTTTTCAGAACATTGGAAGCTCTGGTAAACTGCGGTTGGAGCCCTTCCAAGCGGGAGTAACTCAATGGTAGAGTCACAGCCTTCCAAGCTGTTGGTTGCGGGTTCGATTCCCGTCTCCCGCTCCATCTCTTCAACAACTTCGAAGAACCACATTCCAGCTAAGTAACTCTTTGCCAGGAAAATCCCCACTCAAGGCACTCGACGATTGCCGGTTCATCGTTCGGGGTGGACACTGAGGTACCGTGCTGTGATGAAAAAAATAGATCAGCTTTATCTGGAAGACCTGACGGTCGGGCAGAGATTCACATCGGGAACCTATGTGATGGAAGCGGTGCGTATCAAGGAGTTCGCCGCCGAGTTTGACCCGCAACCATTTCATCTCGACGAAGATGCCGCGCGGGCGAGTGTCTTTGGGGGATTGGCAGCGAGTGGTTGGCACACCGCGGCAGTGGCTATGAGGCTCCTTGTAGAAAGTGGGATGCGATTCGCGAACGGCATTCTTGGTTTAGGTGGAGAAGTCGCCTGGCCCAAGCCCACACGTCCCGGCGACATTTTGCACGTCGAGAGCGAGATTGCTGAAATTACTCCATCACGGTCCAAACCACACCAGGGAATCGTGACACTTCGAAGTACGATGCTGAATCAAAATGGCGAAGCAGTTTACATACTGAAGGCCAAGCTTCTGGTAGTGAGGCGCCCGATGTGATTGTCAATGTCGCTGCGAGATTATTTCGGCCGTCGAAAGAGCCCGCCGTAGACGGCTTTTGCGAGTATGTGGCCCTGAATTGCTCTCATTACGTTCGCGCGTGTCTCGAAAGCATCATTAGATGGTTTCACGTCCAGCTTGGTGTCCAGGGCATATAGCTCAAACACATAGTGATGGATCGGGCCACTTGCCGCGGCACCCGGACCGCGGTACATGGGGCCCGTTGCGCTGATCTGGTAACTCCCTTCCTGCAATTGCGATCCCTTGGGCACACTTTCGGGCAAGCCAGTCGCGCTCGCTGGAATATTCCAAACGACCCAGTGCGCCTGATCCTCAGTCGTCTTATTGCGGGTAACGTCGATGTCGTGCATGTGCAGGAACAAACTCTGCGTACCGCTCGGTACGTTGGCCCAATTGATCGCCGGCGACATACCCTCGCCAGGAGCGACACCCGGAGCGGCCTGACTGAACTTCAGCGGAATGTGGCCGCCGTCGGGAAATCCCGGAATCGCCAATGTCATCGCCGACGGCGCAGACGCAGCGCCACTCGAAGGCCTTCTACTATTGCCTCTGTCTTGAGCACAAAGCAGGAAGGCGACCAACGAGATTCCTGTAAAACAAGACAGCAATCGCATTTGAATATCCTAACCTGCCGGTAGAACACTGCCCTTGACGCGCTTATCTGCGTACTGTTTCTTCCGTAGAAATGTCCACGGGCTGGCGTTGCCCGCATACAAGGGCATGCCACTTCTTCGATAAGTAACGATTCCAGTACATGATGATGCCCGTGACCGCCAGAAGCGCCGGTACCAAGCCGAGGATGAACCAAAGGATCTTCACCGTCATGCCCCACTGCGTGCCGAAGTGCACGGGGCCCATGGACCAGATGAGCCAGTCGCCCAGGCTTTTCGGATTGCTGCGCATGGCGGTCTCTAAGTACTTCGACGTGGCCGAGTCGAAAAAGATGAAGTCGGCGCCGGATAATGATTCGCGCCCATTCTTCACCATGTACATCTGCAAAGGCGCAGTCGTCGTCGCGGGTAAGCTGATGGCGCCGACGTGCGTTCCGGGCAGCATCGCTGCGGCTTGCAAAACCATCTTCGGAAGTTCCCGAATTTCACCTGTCGTGTTCTCCGACGCGTTGACGCGGTTGCCGCGGGCGCTTGCAATCGAGACAGGCGAAATGCGGCGCACAGCGTTCGTGAACTCTTCCGGCCAGACGAAATAGACTCCCGAGATCGCCCAGAACGCGACTATCGTCAGCGTCCAGAATCCGGCAACATTGTGGAGGTCCCAGTTCACCCGCTTCCAATTGAGGCGGAGATCGATGACGAATCCGCGCGCCCAATTGGCGATGCCCTGCCACCAGATGACAAGGCCGGTCAACGTCATCAATAACAACAGTGCTGAGCCAATGCCGTTTAACCAGTAGCCGGGGTCGCGCCCGAGCAGCAGAAAAAAATGCAGCTGGCTCACCCATGACAGCCAGTTTGGCGATGGTTTTTCATCCAGCAACACGTTGCCCCGATACGGATGCACATAAAAGACGCGAGGCGATCGTTGGATCGAACCAAGTGCCATGTATGCCGGAATGTCCGTACGCGGCGGATAGATGAACGAAAGTTTCGCCTTCGGAAACTGTTGTCGGACGCCGGCGATGGCACCTGCAAAACCGACATCCGGTCCGCTAGCGACAATGGGCTCAAACTTGGGATTCAAGCCGGTCCATCGCTGAAACTCCTGCCGGAAAACAAGAATCGAGCCGCTGACGCCAATGAGGATGACGTAGATGGCGAGAAATAGGCCCACCCAGAGATGGACTTGGAACATCGCTTTTCGAAACCAAACTTGCTGCGGCCGGCGGAAAAATGTACCGAACATTCGAAGCCTAGAAGCGCAGGCGCAGCGCCAACTGGATCGATCGCGGTCCGCCCATCTGATAGAGCGAGTTCAGCCCGCCAAGCTGCGAGTTCATGGTCGAGTATGCCATCCCAAAGCGTTGCGGCCCTGTGGAGAGCTGGTTGTAAATAGAACCGAAGATCGGTTGGTTCAGGATGTTGAAAGCTTCGCCGCGAAACTCGAGGCCGAGATTCTCCCGGATGCGAAAGTTTCGCCGTACTGCGAGATCGACTTGCGTGGCACCGAAGGCGCGCGCAATATTACGGCCCGCATTACCCTGCACGCCGGCGGGAGCGAGTTGGAATGCATCGAAGTTCACGCGGTGGCCGCCCGGCAGAGTATCGCCATAAATGTAGAGTGGTTGACCGCCCACGTAGTTTGGCTGGTAGCTGACGTTCACTCCCAGCGACGGATCGATATTTGTTTGCCCGATGATGTCGAGCGGTAACCCGCTCCGAGCGATGATGCGCGAATCGAGCGACCAGTATTGCAGCAGGGCGGCCGCCAGGCGATTCTGGTAGCGGCCAGGCACATCGTAGGTCACTGCCGCCTGGAAATTGTGACGGATGTCGTAGTCGCTGCTGGCTCTGAGCAGCTTATTGATCGTGAAGTTGTTCGTCGCGTCGTCGATCGTGTGTGCCCACGTATAGGACAAGGATGCCTGCAAGCCGCGCGACATCCGTCGCTGAAACTGCAGTTGCAGCGCCTGATGGCTGGCGTTTGCTCCGTTCTTCGTGTAGCCCATCCCCCAGTTTGTAAAGTTGGGATTTGCGGCCGCGAGCGCAGCGGCGTTCGTTGTCCAAACCACCGGCAGTTGACGGCTGGAGGAGCCGATGTAATTGATTGTTAGAGATTGCGTCTGCCCTAAACTCTGCTCGACGGACGCGCTCCATTGGAAACTGTACGGCGAGCGAAGATTTCGATCGATCGCGTAGACGGTGAACTTGTAAGGAGCGCTGGTATCTTCAGGCTGCAGCAGATCGAACTGGCTCGGATCGGCCGGAAAGGCGGAAGTACCGTTCAGATATCGCAAGGCGCTGGCGCGGCCGACACCGAAATAACCCATGGATGCCGTCGAGTTCGCTGTGTCGTAGAACAAGCCGGAGCCAAATCGGAGCACGGTGCCGAACCCATTCGACTGTCGCAATTGATAGGCGATGCCCAGCCGTGGGGCGATGTTCGCCCAGCGTGTCCGGAACAGCGGCGTGCCGCGTGGGGTCAGCTTGGTGGTCGTCAGGTCGTCCAATTGATCCAGGTTGTAAGGTAGGTCACCGTCCTGATCGCTGGGAGCGGGATTGACGTCCCATCGCACGCCGAGCGACAGGCTGAGGCGTGGACGCACTCGCCATTCGTCCTGGACGAAGGCAGAGAAGTTTTGGTACAGCGGCCGGATGTCGCCGGTGAATCGTTCGAGCGTGACATTGGCTGCCTTGTTTGTCATCAACTCCTGGAGGTTGTTGTATAGGCCGAACTGATAGAGTTCGGCCGAGGCTTGCGACGTGGCCAATCGCCGGTAGTCGATACCGAACTTCAAGAGATGGCTGCCGACGGACCAGCTGAGCGAGTCCGTGATATTGATCTGCGTCTGCTCGTTTCGCTTGGAGTTCAAGGCATAATTCGGACGCAACCCCCACTGCAGATAGATGTCCACCCAGTGCAGAGCGCTGTCGTTGAACCCGGGGATCGCGCTGACATCAAGCGGGACTGCACCGCCGGAGGTGTCCAACTGGTGGATTTGTCCCTGGCCATGTCGTGTGACATTGAAGCGGGCATCGTTGTTGAGCCGCGCGCCGAGAATGTTGGTGGCCCCCAGAGTGAACGTGCGGGCTGTGCTCTCCTGAATCGTCGTGCGCGCCATGTTGGCGGTGCTCCGGATGCGATTCTCGGATGGCGCGCGACTATAGCGACCGAACACCTTGAACATGTCGCTGAAGCTGTGATCGATGCGGATGCTCGTTGTGTCGAGCGTTCCCGGACTTGACCAGACGCCCGTAAAGGTGGCTAAGCCATCAGCCGAAGCTGGACCATTCGGCATCGGAAATGCGTTCAGGAACGGGCGTAGAGACTCCGGCGCCGTCGCGCGAAGAGTCATGTCCGGCACATCGGTAACGACGGCGGGCTGCGGCGATCGCAGTCGCAGCCCTTCATAGGACGCGAAGAAGAAGGTACGATCCCGGCCGTCGTACAAGCGCGGGATGAACACAGGCCCGCCGAGAGTTCCGCCAAAATCGTTCTGGCGCTGCTGGGCTTTCGGAGTCGCCGTAGCGTTGCTAAACCAGTTGGTGGCGTCGAGCGCGTCGTTGCGGAAATAATTGAACAGCGATCCATGAACGTTATTGGTGCCGGAGCGTGTTGTGAACGAGAACTGTCCACCGGGAAAGCGCCCATACTCGGCGGAATAAGTGGAGGTGGTGGCTCGAAATTCTTCGAGCGCGTCGATCGACACCATGCTCTGCGTGGTTCCGAGAGCCGTCTCGCCCGGAGTCGAACCGCCGTACCCGGCGCCCCAGCCGGGGGTTGACGGATAGGCACCCGTATTGGCGCCGACGCCATCGACCACGAAGTAGTTCGACTCTGTTCGTTGTCCATTGACGCTCATTGAGCCGCTCTGGCCCTGACCGCGCGTGGAGACGACCGCGGTTACACCGGGCACGAGTGTGAGCAGTTGCGTACAGAACGCATTGGCGTCGCTGGTCACCCCTGTCATCCGCAACATGCCAGATGAGATCATCGCGGCGATTCGCGATATTCGAATATTATGGGCCTGAACATTCTGCGCGTCTTGCGCGCTAGCGAGGAGGTGGCGAAACAATGAAGCGGCGCGAATTCATGACAGCCGCGGTAGCGGCGCCATTGGCATCCGGGCAGCCAGCCCGGAAGAAGATAGCCTGCCTTTCGTCGACCTATCACATACGCTCGCACTCGGACAACTTCATCACGCGATTTCTCGAAGGCTATTGGATTCACGAAAAGTACTACGAGCAACCGTTTGAAGTCGCATCTCTCTGGATGGACCAAATTCATCCAGCCGACGTCGGTCAGCGTCTGGCCAAAGCGTACGGCGTGCCAGTTACCGCTACCATTGCAGACGCGCTCACGCTTGGCAGCGGCAAGCTTGCCGTCGACGGGGTGATTCTCGTGTGTGAGCACGGCAATTATCCGCATAACGAGAAGCAACAGCAACTCTACCCTCGCTACGAATTCTTCGAGCAAGTGGTCAACGTGTTCAAAGACAGCAGACGCTCTTGTCCGGTCTTCGTGGACAAGCACCTCTCCTATGACTGGAAGAAAGCCAAGCAGATGTATGACTGGTCGCGAGAGCTCAAGTTTCCTCTCATGGCAGGTTCAAGCGTACCCGTCACGTTCCGGCGTCCGGGATACGACCCGGCGGCGGATACCGAAATGGAAACCGCGCTCGCCGTCGGTGGCGGCTGGGTAGCCGACGGCGGCATCTTTCATATTCTCGAGACGCTACAGAGCTTCGTCGAGCGTAGAAAGGGCGCTGAGGTTGGCGTGCGCGCTGTCGAGATGCTGAAAGGCGCCGAAGTCTGGAAGGCAGCGCAAGATGGGCTTTGGCGGCGCGAACTGTTGGATGCAGCGCTTGCTCGCAGCCTGAAGTCGCGCTCGGATAAGCGGCCGGAAGATATGCAGGCAGTTCTTGGTTTGGTGGAGTACCGCGATGGCTTCCGGGGCGCGGTGTTAGCGCTGAACGGTGTCTCCGAGTATCTGGTAGCTGTTAAGCCTAAGCGACAGAATGCCGAGGCTACTCTCTGCTACATCCCGATCGAGAACTCAAACAACTTTTCGATGCTTGTGCATGGAATTACGCAGATGATCGCCACCGGGAAAGCGCCGTATCCGGTTGAACGAACTTTGCTCGTCACCGGAGCACTGGCGGGCTTGATGGATTCGGGCCATCAGAACGGAAAGAGGTTCGAAACACCGGAACTCAAGATCGCATACAAAGCTCCCGCAAAGAGTTGGTATGCGGCGGGAGTGGGGTCATAGTGCTGGAGGCCAAATCAGAAAAGTTCTGGCAGTTGATCGACAAGAATGTCGAGATCGAGAGAATTGCCAGTGGGTTCGGCTTTACCGAGGGCCCGGTTTTCAGCAGGCGCGGATTCCTGTTGTTCAGCGACATCCCCAATCTGAAGATCATGAAGTGGGAGCGCGGTCAACTCACCACGTTCCGCGAGAACAGCAATAAAGCGAATGGCCTTACATTTGACCACCAGGGGCGGCTGCTCGCGGCAGAAGGCGGCGGCCGCGTTACTCGAACAGAGAAGAACGGTGCGGTGACTGTGCTCGCCGAAGAAGGGCTTCAAGCGCCAAATGACCTGATTTACTCCATCGATGGCAGCATCTACTTCACTGACCTGCCGAAGTCACGCGTGTATCAAATCACCCGGCAGCGTGGCGGTGTGGGCGGGGCGCCCCCCAAGGGTGAAGTGCGCCTGGTGGCTGAGACACCTGCGCCGAACGGTGTCGCATTGTCGCCCAACCAGCAGCAGCTTTACGTCGCCGACGTCAAGACCAACACGGTCAGAGTTCACGACATCGACAACGATGGCCGTTTGCGCAACGGGCACGACTTCGTTGACTTGCGTGTCGATGGGCTCAAAACGGATGAGATGGGCAATGTCTGGATGGCTTCGCGCGACGGTGTCTACATTCACGATTCCAGCGGACAACACCTCGGAACAATACGAACCCCGGAAGGCCCCAGTAATTGTTGCTGGGGCGAAGGCTTTCGCAGCCTTTACATAACGGCCAGAACCTCCGTCTATCACGTACCCACGAAAGCGCCGGGCACGCGTACTTTCTGACCTAAAAAGGATGTCTGGCCGTCCCCACGCCGGACCAAGCAGTGAGCATCGGGTGATGAGATCGATGCGGATCAACTCCAGGTGAAGCCGGGCTGCAAATTGGCTCGCACGACTTCATCGTTCAGTTCAATACCGATGCCCGGAGCTTCCGACAGACGGACGAATCCGTCGGCATAATCCGGCTGGTTCTTCACCAGCACGCCGGGTCCTTTGGGGCGGAACAAGTGTCCCCACTCCAGAATTAGAAAGTTTGGCGTCGTGGCACAGACGTGTGCGTAGGCCATACCAGCCAATGGCGATCCGACTCCGTGAGGCGCGATCGGGATGTGATACGTCTCAGCGTGCGCTGCGATCTTCTTCGTCTCCAGCAGGCCTCCACATTTCGTCATGTCAGGTTGAATGATGGCTGCCGCCTGCCGTTCGATCACGTCACGAAAACCGTAGCGGGTGTAAACGTTCTCGCCACAGGCAATCGGTACGGGGACTGACCGGCGAACCAGCGCCATGGCTTCGAAATTGTCCGATGGCACCGGCTCTTCCAACCACATCGGCCGGTAAGGAGCCACTGCGCGACCGATCTGGATGGCGCTTTCCGTGTCGTACCGCGTGTGGCACTCCAGTGCCAGTTCCGTCTTCGGCCCGATCAACTCGCGTGCGGCTCGGACGCGCTCCACGATCGCGTCAAGTTGAGCGTTAGTCACATGGAACAGGTGTACGGCACCGGGATCGAGAGTGATCGAAAAGTCGCTGGCAGCCGTGATTGAGTCGATGCCGAGCTTGAAAGCCCTACACTTCTTCTGCAAGGTGTTCTTGACGTAGTCCGTCTCGCCATACCAAGCGTAGACTGGGATACGGTTGCGCACTTTACCGCCGAGTAAGCGGTATACGGGGACGTCCATGGCTTTGCCGGCAAGATCCCACAGAGCCATTTCGATTCCGCTGACAGCAGACAAGTACGGTCCACCTCCCGTTCCCCGCATGAACACCGGAGGCGTGGAATCGGGTACCCTGCCGAAGCTCCAGAAGTGCAGGTAGATGGATTCAATATCGAGCGGGTCCCGTCCGGCGATGGCAGGCCCGAGCTTCTCGTTAATGATCGCGGCCGAACCGATGTTATCTACCATCTCGCCCGTCCCGGTGAGTCCCTGATCTGTGTAAACACGGACGAAGCGTGAGTTGTAGCCCCGCAGTTCAACGGCGCGGATTTCCTTGATAGTCAGTTTGGGCGCGGCTTTGGCGATTCCTGCCGCTGCGATCGCTTGGAGAAATCCACGTCTGCTGTATCGAGTACCTGTCATCGTTCCATCCTTACGTTCTAGAAAGTCAACCGCAGAGCTATCTGTATCTGCCGGGGTGAGTTGGCCTGGCTGCGCACCACGCCGAAGTTAGGCGAGGTATAAGTGCTGTCGGGATTGCCCCAGCGAACGCGGTTTGCGATATTGAACGCCTCTGCGCGAAGAGTGACCAGAACCGACTCGGTCATTCGGAAGCCTTTCGCGAGACTGACGTTCTCGTTCAGAATCCACGGTGAGCGAACATGTGGATTGCGTATGGTGGAATTGCCGAGAACTGTCAATAACACGTCCCTTGGCGCCTGCTGGAAGGCTTCCGGATTCCACCAGCTATCCCGGAACGGGTCGAATTCACCCCCTGCCGGCGTCGCGAGCCAGTTGTCATAAGACGAGATTGTCACTCGATTACGCCCGGCGGCAGGGTAGATGGGAGGATTGATCCCAGGGTTGACGGCCATTGGCATACCGGAGCCATACTCCATAAAAGCCGAAATACTCCAGTCACCCAGCAGGTAGTTCCATCCACGGCCCGGATCCCAACTCCGGCCTTTGCCAACAGGCAACTCGTAGTTGAATGACGTGCGGATGATGTGCGTTTGGTCGTCAGCACTGAGGGCCTTCTCCAGGCGCCGGTTGTAGGTGTCGAGTGCCCATGCGCCCTGGAGACTGGCCGATTCGGCGTCAGTGAACAGCTTTGAGAACACATACGAACCTAGTAACGTCAAGCCGCTTGAGTAGCGCTTGTCCAGTTTCAGAACCATCGAATGATAACTGGATACACCGATTTTCTCGCCACCGTTGTGCGACGTAATCGAACGGTATTGAGGAAACTCCTGCAATGCTTGCTGGACGGTCCCCGCGAAACTGGGATATGGGCGCGAGATGTTGGCCTCGGCCGCTGCGGAAGAGTTGATGTTACTGAGCAATAAAGAGGGCCCGAGTGTCCTTAGATAACTTGGATCGATCTGGTTGTAGTTAATCAGACCGGATGTCAGACGGAGTCCCCTGGTACCGGTGTATCCAAGTGTCAATACAGTGTTCGACGGTAATTGATGCTGGATGTCCAGTCCCCAAGTCCAGTATTCCGACGGCCGGCCGGCATTTCGTTGCCAGTAATCGATGGTTGCCTGACTGTTGGAAACTTCGGGCCTGAGAAAAGGTGGCTGATTCCATGCCGGAAGGCCCTCATCGAGCAACGATGGAAAATCGAAGACCTGCATGTCCGCCGACGCCCAGGAGAAGTTGCCGATAAAGCCGTCGTAATGAGTGCTTCCGCCAGTGGTTTTCACCGCGGCAAACGAGCGTCCCGCATGTGCGCGAATCACCGTGCCGGGCCGCACATTGTAGGCAAGTCCAAGTCGTGGACCGAAAGCCCATGGGAATGCATCAAATGGCGCACTGAAGCCCGTTCGCCCCGAACCGGATCCGCTGAAGATCATCGCACCCGGCCGGTTGTCCGCGCCAGGGTTCGGAACGGCGGGGTCGAAGTTGGAGAAACCCGGTTCCTGCCCCGATACCTCTGCACCTCCCGAAACAGGGAATGTGTATTCGTACCGTAAGCCGAGGTTGAGCGTTAGATTCCGGCTCACCCGCCAGTCATCCTGAATGTACCCCCCAATGTACGTCCACTTTTGAATCACGTTGCGCCATGTCTCCAGTCCGGAGCCGCCCGGATATCCGAGCAAAAAACTTGCAAACCCATTGCCTGTGCGTTGCGACTGATCACCTGGAATAGCGGTGGCCAGAAAGGAGAAATCGAAAGCGCCATTGTTGCGGTGTTGACCGCCCCCATCCCAACGATCGCTCTGATAGAAGACGCCGGCCTTAATGGTGTGGGCTCCTCGTACAAAGGTGGTGTCGTTAGCGATATGCTGATTTTGGCCGCGATCGAACCCGAACCCCAAGCCGCTCCAATCGGTGTAGCCTGTGAACGTTAGGCGTGGGAATCCACGATCTTCCGGAGCCGAGTTTTTGATACCGAGCCTTTCTCCCCAGCGCGCGTTCGGATCGAGTGCCGTGATAATGGTGACGTCGCCCTGGTCGCGCATGAAGGAATATCGGAAGCTGTTAAAAATCGTCGGCGTGATGTTGCGGATCCACGAAAAGCGCGTGGAATAGTTCTGCCGGAACCAAGTTTGGCGATTGTTATATGGATACGGCATGCCGGGAGCATCGTTGCCCGGCGCCAGTTCGTCCCAACGGCTATAAACGACCAGTCCGTTGATCTGATCCTTGGAGGTCAGCTGATGATCGATGCGACCGCTCCATTTATTCCACGGGAAGCTCATCGCACCCCTGTCCCGGAAGTAATTCTGCCTCGGACCCGGACGATTGGGATCCATCTCGGCCGGCCGGAAGCCGCTTGCGGTCTTCGCGACTTCGGAGAATCGTGAAGTTGGAATTTGATTGTCCGGGAACATATTCCGCACCACATTTCCTGCCGCATCACGGCGCGTCGAGCCCGGATCGAAGATCGGAATCATCGCTCCCGACGCATCGGTCCAGCCGCGAAAGTCGCCTTCGTACATCTCATTGAGCGGAATTGTCATGAATTGCGGGCCGGAGCCTGTCTTCGACCGGAAGCCTTCATAGCTGAGGAAGAAAAACGTCCGGTTGCGGCCGTTATAGAGCTTAGGAATCCAGATCGGACCACCGACAGTGCCACCGAAATTGTGCTGCCGGACGATGGGTCGTGTGGTGGCGAAGAAACCACGAGCATCCAGCTTGTCGTTGCGCAGAAACTCATAAGCGGAGCCGTGCAATTGGTTGGTGCCGGACTTTGTGACGAAATTGATGATGCCGGCGGATCGTCCGAACTCGGCCTTCATGCCCGCGTACTCGACACTGAACTCGTTGACTGCATCAATGGAAACCGCACCCAGCGGAGCACGCTCCCGCATATAGTTGTTGGAGGCTGCGACCACCGAAGTGCCGTCCATTTGAATGTCGTAGGCCTGCCCTTGACCTCCGCCGATGCGAAAGCCATTGCCAGAACGTGTTTCCGGCGCGAGGATTGCCAGGTCGAAGACGCTGCGCACTCGACCTGCAACCACCAGCGGCAAGTTGTCGACAAGTTTCTGCGTAACGTTCGTCGCCACACGCGCTGAATCAGTTTCTAGAAGCGGCGTTTGCGCAGAGACTTCTACCTGCTCCGAGACCGAGCCGATTTCGAGCGCGAGGTCCAGACGTATCGTTGTGCCGGCCGTGACCATGATGTCATCGTGAACAGTTCGCTTGAAGCCCGTGGCTTCCGCTGTGATGCGATACTTCCCCGCCGGTAACGCGGGGATGCGGTAGTCACCTGTGCCAGTCGATTCGGCACTGTAGGCGACGCCTGTGTCGGACTGTGTAGCCCGGATCTGTGCAACTGGCACTCCCGCGCCCGTAGGATCGCGAAGAACGCCGGTGATGGCGCCCCGATCGAGTTGCGCCAAGGCATGTAGCGGTAACAAAACGAGAACCACGAAGTGCGAAATTTGCATAAGACTTCTCTCCTGAGATAAGAGGGCAGGGTATCAACGGCTTGTTAACGTTGAATTGCAGTTGGAGAAAATTTTGCAGTGCAGCCACACTGGCGTCTCAACCCGCGAACGTAATCCCGAATGAATTCTCGCTCAAACACGGACGGAGCGATACCGTTTCATACGGTTACAGAGCCTCCGGTTAAATGAAAGCAACACTTTACAATCACTTCAGATCAACCGTTACGGGGGTTATATCCGCTATGGATGTGATAGACTGTGCCCGCGAAGACGCATAGAGCTATTCGAAAGAACCTTGGGTACAGCGATTCCGAAGTCGAGTAGGGTCCCTCCGCCGACCTTTGAGATCCAGCGTGAACTCGAACGTGTGCTGAGTAGCCCATCGTTTCGCGAGTCCAAACGCTGCCAGGAGTTTCTGCGCTACGTCGTAGGAATGACCATATCCGGGCGGCAGGCGGAACTGAAGGAGCGCACGATCGGCGTCTCCGTCTTCGGACGCGATCCAGCCTACGACACTAATGACGATTCGATTGTTCGTGTAAAGGCGAACGAGATCCGCCGGCGGCTGGCCCAATGTAACCAGAAAGACAATCGCGACCAGAAACTGCGAATTGAGATTCCTGCCGGAGCCTACATTCCCAAGTTCCTACCAGTCGCGGAGCCAGATACGCAGACCAACTTATCTCCGGCCGTCAATCGACCTGCTCGCCTGACGGGACGTGTTGACCGACGTTGGGCTGCTGTCGCACTGGCTGCCATACCGGCGGCAGCCGGCGCCATTTGGTCTGTTCGCCAGGACCGAAACGATGGACTAAAGCAATTTTGGGCACCGGTGCTTGGATCGGAAAAACCGGTTCTGATCTCACTGGCCCATCCAGTCGTGTACCATCTTTCCGGACGGCTCCACGAACAATACCGGACAGGTCTGGCTGCGCCGCCGGGCCCGGGCCCATACGTAATCCCGCTCGATCCCAGAAGGGTGGTTGGCGAGGACATCATCCCCGTGGTGGATCAGTATGTCGGCGTCGGCGATGCGCTGGCCGCTGTGAAGATCTCCTCCATGCTGCGTGACTTTGGCAGGATCAGTTCGGTACGCATCGGGAACGACGTTTCATACTCTGAATTACGGAATTCGACCGCCGTACTCATCGGCGCATATTCGAACCGCTGGACGCTGCAGCTCACCGATCAGCTCCGGTTCAGTTTCCAGATGAAGGATGGTCGGAAGGTGATCTGCGACCGCAATAATCCGCACGCAAGCTGGGAACTGGCCCATCTTCCGTCAACCGGAAAGGTTCCTTACGACCTGGCCATTGTCAGCCGCATCTTCGATTCGAAAACGGGCAATACGCTGATATCCTGCGCCGGAATTACACAATATGGAACGCAATCCGGTGGCGAGTTCCTCACAGACCCTACTCGCTTGAAGCGTGATCTTCTTGCTGAAGACTGGAGCCGAAAGAACGTTCAGTTCGTCATCCGGGCAGAAGTCGTAGGCTCATCGCCATCCCCCCCGGTCCTGCTGGCGGCGCATAGCTGGTGACGCCAGTTCGGATGTATGAGTTGCTGTACGCTTCTGCGGAAGATGGTCACTGCCCAGACGCATCACGCGGTGTACCCTTCTGTATATGCCAATCTCAGCTAGAAACCAGCTTGTCGGCAAGGTCGCCGAAGTTCATGTAGGCGAAATCATGGCTCACGTGATCGTGAATGTCGGAGAAAATGCGATCGAAAGTGTTATCACTCGAAAGAGTGTCGAGGAGCTTGGATTGAAAAAGGGCGATACCGTGACAGTTGTTATCAAATCGACCGAAGTGATGCTCCAAAAAGACTAACGCCGTCGCCACGGGCTACTCCACCGTGGATCCGTCAACAACTCTTCATCCGTCAGCGCTTTCAGAAATTCAACCAGATCGCGCTTTTCCTCAGCGGTGAGACGGAAACCACGAAGGATAGAACTTTTATTAGGGTTGTCCGGAGCACGGCCACCCGATGCGTAGTGATCGATCGCGTCTTCTAACGTCGCCACGCTGCCGTCGTGCATGTAGGGAGCCGTGACCGCGATATTCCTGAGTGTTGGAACCCGAAACTTACCGACATCTTTGACATCGCCAGTGTGCTGGTGAAGGCCGGTATTCCGAGCGGGATAGGACGTTGTGCCGGCGAGATTGTATAGACCGGTGTTTTGGAATTCGACAGAAACGGAAGGTCCTCCTTCATAGTGGACTTG
>CAYTVP010000044.1:0-8505 GCA_964441675.1 uncultured Solibacteraceae bacterium
CTCGCCCTCTCTCTCCCAAAAAGGCGAAGAGGGCTGCTTGAAACCAAACCGGACATCTAGCGTGTCAATAAAACCGGACAACTATAAAAGCTAACGACAGCCTGCGCCGGTGCGGCTGATCCCGATGCTCGAACACATAAATTCCCTGCCAGGTTCCAAGCGCCATCCGTCCATCGATGACCGGGACCGAAACCTGTGTCGCGGTCAACGCGGCCCGGATATGCGCCGGCATGTCGTCGGGCCCTTCGAGCGTATGTTCATAGAGATCCGGATCCTTCGGAGCCAGCCGTGCAAAGTGGCGGTTCAGGTCAGCGACGACGCCGGGGTCGGCATTCTCCTGAACCACAATCGAGGCTGAGGTGTGTTGAACGAATACCGTCAGCAGTCCGGTTTGAATATCGGCCCGCGCGAGCCAAGCCGCTACTTCGCTGGTGACCTCATACAAACCCGCGCCCCGGGTGGAGACGGCGAGGTGGTGAGTGGACTGTTTCACTCCACAGTGACAGATTTTGCGAGGTTCCGCGGCTGATCGACATCACAGCCCAGCCGCACGGCGATGTGATACGCCAGCAATTGGCACGGCAGCATTTCGAGCAAAGGTAACAGCAATTCCTCGGTTTGGGGAACCCGGACGATGTGGTCGGCCACTTTGGAGATTTCTTCGTCGCCCTTGTTGGCAATGGCGATCACAACGCCGGATCGCGCCTTAACTTCCTGTATATTCGACAACGTTTTCTCATAGCGCTGACGGCTTTCGGAATTTGACGGATCGTAAGCGGCCAGGACGACTACCGGAAGGTTTTCGTCGATCAGCGCATTGGGACCGTGTTTCATCTCTCCGGCCGGGTAGCCTTCGGCGTGGATATAGGAAATTTCCTTCAGCTTCAGCGCCCCCTCAAGGGCAATGGGGAAATGAATCCCGCGGCCCAGGTAAAGAAAGTCCCTAGCTTTGTGTAGCTTCCGGGTTAACTCCTCGTAGATGTCCTCTTCGGAAAGTACCCGCTCCATCTTGGCCGGGATTTTCAGCATCTCTTGGGTGAGGCGAATCGATTCCTCCTCGGTGATTGTGCCGCGCGTCTGAGCCAGATACAGCGCCAGCACCAGCAAAGCGGTTAGCTGCGAGGTAAACGCTTTTGTCGAAGCCACGCCGATCTCCGGACCGGCATGGGTCAATAGTGTCCCTGCCGCCTCCCGGGTAATCATCGAGCCTACGACATTGCAGATTGCCAGCGTTTTCGAACCCTTCTGTTTGGCCTCGCGCTGAGCGGCCAGGGTATCCGCGGTTTCGCCGGATTGCGAGATGACCACCGTCAGCGTCTCGGGAGTTACGATCGGGTCGCGATACCGGAACTCGCTGCCGTAGTCGACCTCTACCGGAATTCGCGCCAGCTTCTCGATCATGAATTTCCCGACAAGCGCCGCATGCCAGCTTGTGCCGCACGCAACAATCCGGACCGACTGGAAATCCCGAAACTCCTGCTCGGTAATATCCATTTCATCGAGGAAAACACGGCCGGTTTCCTGCCCGATCCGGCCCAGCATGGTATCGCGAATGGCGCGCGGCTGCTCAAAGATCTCTTTGAGCATGAAGTGCTTATAGCCGCCCTTCTCCGCCATGATCGGATCCCACAAGATGTGCTGAACCTGCCGGCGGACCGCGTGGCCGTCAAGGTCGGTGAGCTGCACGCCGTTCTGAGTAAGAACCGCGATGTCACCATCCATCAGGAAAAACATGTCGCGGGTGTGGGACAGAATTGCCGGAACGTCGGAAGCGGTAAAGTACTCGTTTTGTCCGATGCCGATCACAATAGGCGGCCCCTGCCGGGCGACGACGATCTTGTTGGGATCCAACTTCGAGATCACCGCCAGAGCATAAACGCCGGAAACATCCTTCAGAGCGCGCCGTACTGCATCTTCGAGGTTGCCCTCAAAATACTTCTCCACCAGGTGGGCAACCACTTCCGTATCCGTTTCGGATACAAAATGATGGCCTTCCGCCTCCAATTGATGCTTCAGGGAAAGGTAATTCTCAATAATCCCGTTGTGGACAACAACGATATTGCCCTTGGAATCGCGGTGGGGGTGTGCGTTTTCTTCGGTAGGGCGACCGTGCGTCGCCCAGCGTGTGTGGCCGATTCCAAATGAACCCTCAACCGGGTTTGCCTGGATAGCGTCCTCGAGATTGCGTAGCTTACCGGATGCCCGGCGGACGACCAAATGGTCGCTACCGTTCATCACGGCTATCCCAGCCGAATCGTAACCTCTATATTCTAAACGCTTTAGGCCATCCAGGATAATAGGGACAGCCTTGCGGGACCCAACGTAACCGACGATTCCACACATAATTGGTATTGTACGTTCTGGTGATGAATCGTCTGTTCCAAAAGCGAACTTTAGCGAAACTTCGACGCTCTAGAGCGTACTATCCTACGGCTGCGCTTCATCTGTGGTTTGGCCGATGCGTTCCCCGCTGACCACCAATTCCACGCGCCGGTTGCTCTGCCGCCCGTCATTGGTGCTGTTGTCTGCAATCGGCTTCGTCTTGCCGAATCCCACGGATGTCGTAAGCTCGCGCGGAAAGCCGGAATCGGTCAGGTACGAACGAACGGTCTCGGCCCGCTGCTCGGAAAGCTTTTGGTTGAATTCGTCGCTTCCGATGCTATCGGTATGCCCCTCTACGGCCACTTTCAGCCCGGGAGTGGCGATCAAAATTCCGGTCACACGGGCTAGCCTCTCGCGGGCTTCCGGCCGCAGCGTGAACTTGCCGAAGTCGAAGTTTACGTCGCCTACGTCGACGATGAGTCCCCGCGCAGACTCACGGGTCGCCAGTACGCGGTTCAGCTGATCCCGCAACTGGTTCCGGATAGCAGTGCGATCCGCTTCGGCTTTCAGGCGGGCTGCTTCGGCTTCTTTTCGGGCAGCCTCAGCCTGTTGCTGAGCCTGCAGAGCCTCGGCGCGAGCAACCTCTGCCTGCGCCCGCAACGCCTGCGCTTTTTCGGCATCAGCCGCGGCCTGCGCGGCCGCCAGCTCCGACGCCTTCCGGTTGGCTTCCGCTTCCCGCCGGCGGGCATCGGATTCCTTGGCCCGCAATGCTTCTTCTTCGGCACGCTGCTTCGCGGCTTCGGCTCCAGCCTGGATTCGCGCTTGCCGCTCCTCTTCGCGCTTCCGCAGCGTCAGCAGCCGGGCATCTTCCGCCTGCTGCACCGCGGCACGGGCCGCCGTCTCAGCGCGCTTCTTGTCCTTGCCGCCGGCCAGGAATCCGTTGGCATTCTGCAACTCGGTTTCGGCTCTCTTCAGAGATTCCGGGGCATAGGTTTCCGCGCCGATCGATTTGGCGATGGTGACCGCATTGATCGCTTCGTATACCTGCAAAACGCCTCGAGGATCCATGTGGATCGGCGGATATTTTTCCGGGGGCGCCATCTTTACATACTCGCCGCGGCCCATCAGCTCGTACTTTGCGTCGATCGGCTGAATTACGCCGCGGGTGCCTTTGCCCTGGACACCTTCCATGACAACGACATCGCTCGGCTGGCTAACCGCAAAGTACGGCTCCGCGGTCACGATCAGCCCAAACGCCTGAAGACCTGTAGACGCACGCAGCGATCCCTTGTCTCCATTCAGCTGAATTTCGCCCAGGCTCTCGGAACGCCCCTCGGGTGTAATCGCCCAAACCACATAGGTCAAATACTCACGCCCGTACTGCGTTGCCGCCTGCAGCTTTTGTACGTTGATGTCCAGGACGATGGAGCCGGATCGCGCATCCACACGCGCAGAGCCCTTAGATGCAGGCGCAAGCTGCGTTCCCCTCAGATCGAGAGTACTCGCCTGGCCACGGGTAAAAGTAACGGCCCGAGCGGTCCGTTCCACCTTGGTGACCTCGTAAACCGGCATTGGCTGCTGAGCGGGTTGTGCTTGTCCAAAAACAGCTACGGACGTAAAAACCAGAATTGGGGCACGGAGCAACATAAAATAATCTCCCTCTTCAGAGACCGCGGCCTAGTTGGGCACACTTGCCTCAATATTAAATTTTAGCAGTGCTGGCGCGACCAGATTTCTGAAAAGCAAGAATCGGGTCATTCGGATCTAATTGTTAGAACAGGATCTTCAGTCCCAACTGCGTCCGCCTGGCGCCGACCCGCGTACTCGTAATCGATCCGAAAGCCGCACTGGATACATTGGTATTGGCGCTCCCGAACTGTGTGTGGTTCCAGGTATTAAACGTTTCGAGGCGAAGTTGAGCGTTGAATCGCTCTCCGAGGCGGAAGTTCTTGAACAGCCCCATATCCCAGTTGCTCAGCCCCGGCTGTTGAAACGTATTCCGGCCGGAATTCCCGACGACGTGTATTGCTGTTCCATTCGCATCCCGCGGAAAATCGAAGGCATCCCCGTTCCAATACTGGTCCGGCATGCTCCGGCCTATATATGGATCGCCCACGATGTCCGGAATGGAGCGCGAAAAGCTTCCCACCTGAATCCAGTCCGAGCCCAGGTTGAGCGTCTGGAACTGGCCCTGGGCAAAAGTTGCGATGCCATTGATCTGCCAGCCGCCAAGCAGGAGATCCACAGCCGTGGCGGCATTGGCCAGATACTTTCGGCCTTTTCCTACCGGAATGTCGTAGTTGAAACTGGTGATGAAGCGGTGGGGTACGTCGAGCGTACTGCGTCCTTTATCCCACTTCTTAAATTCCGCCGAAATCGTCGAGAAATCGTCGGTTGCGCCGAGATCGAGATTCTTCTGCCAAGTATAAGACGCCAGCAGGTAGAGACCGCTTGCATACCTCCGCTCGATCTTGGCCGTCATGGCGTGGTAGCTGGTCCAGCCGCCATTGTACGTAACCAGCATGCCCGCGCCGTACTGCGGAAACGGAATTCTTTGCGCAATCGGAATCGTTCCGGTAGGATCGACACGGCCCGGATTCAGATTCCGGCGCTGCGGCATCTTATTTCCCTGGCTGCCGGCATAGTTCACTTCGAAAACCCAGTTATCGCCGAAAACCCGCTCGATCCCGAAGCTCCACTGCGTCAGGTACGGAGTCCGGTTCCGGCGATCGAAAGTGAACGGTGTCACGTTCGGGGACCCGGAAAAGGTAGGAAGCATGTCGCTCATGAAGAGATTCGGCGTAGTCGGATCCCCGTCCAGTTGTTGCGGTTGGAAAATCGGAGGACCGATCGCCTTGAATTGCTCTTCGTTGAAATTATCGGTGGAGTAGAAGATGCCGACCCCGCCGCGGATAACCGTCTTCGCTGCGAATCTTGGATTCCAGGTGAAACCGAAGCGCGGAGCAAAGTTATTGTAGTCCGGGTCCACGATATCGGGACGAACGCCTTGGCCCGCAAGAATAATTCGAGCTTGCTCCGGATTGAAGTAGAGACTCTTGTTGTTGATCTCGACAGGCGATCGGGCGAACTCGTAGCGGATGCCTATATTGATATTGAAGTTGGACGTTACGCGCCAGTCATCCTGTACGTACGCTCCGTAGAATGTTGTTCTCATGTCCTGAGCGCCGTCCCCGATAGCCCCTTGCGCCCGGCTGGGGAAGCCCAGCAGGAAATCCGCGAGACCGTAGCCCGCCGTCTGGCCCACGCTATAGCGCCCGTCAAAAGTAAATGTCGGATTTCCGGCGAAATTCGTGAGCTGAAAGTATGCCTGCCGGCTGATCTGGAAGCCCGTGCGGATATTATGACGTCCGCGAATGATGCTGAGATTGTCGGTGAACTGCATGTTTTCATCCGTCGCACCGATGGCCTGAGAGAGGGAGCCGATGGCACTAAAGCCGGTAATAGCAAACGAGGGAACCCCGTAAACGATGGGTTGATCGGTAGTGTTCTTGAGACCGAACAAATCCCTGGCATAGTTCTCACCAAAAGAAGTTTCCGCCAGCCGGAACGTCCGGCTACGATTGAAGCCGAACCGGAAATCGTTCAGAATTGTCGGGCTGAACGTATGCATCCATGTGGCTGTCACCAGACGGTTCGCCAACGGAAATCCCTGGCCGCCCTGCGGGCGCAACGCTTTCTCATCGCGGGTTTCCTCCGACCAGGAAAACGTTCCGAAAATCTGATCCTTCGACGTTAGCTGATGGTCAAGCCGGACATTGTATTGATCCCAGTCGTTGATCAACGAGGGCGTCCCTACCGTATTGAATGTCGGGAAAACGAGAGAGTTCGCCGCGACGGCCACGTTCGGTGTAGGAATGAATTGCAAAGCGATCTGCGTTGTGGGATCGAGGCGGTTCTGCGGGATTACGTTTCCGGGAAATGGTGTACCGCTCAGCGGATCGATGACGTCCACGCATTTTCGGGCAGTCGGATTCGACCGGCAGAGGTCGGAGCTCCGCGGAAGGAGACCTGTGCCCGTGCTGTCGTCGGCCAGGTTTCCTGCCAGTTGAGCACGCGATGGATAATTGCCGGTCGCCGCATTACTGCTGCGCTGCCGAAATCCTTCGTAATTAAAGAACCAAAACGTGCGGTTTTTCCCGTTATAGATTTTTGGAATCAGGACGGGTCCTCCAATTGCCGCACCGAAATTATGCTGGTTCGAGGGCGGTTTCGGACGGTTGGTCCGATTCAGAAAAAAGTCATTCGCGTTCAGCTCGCGATTCTGAAAGAAATCGAAAACGCTGCCGTGCAGGTCGTTTGTCCCGGCGCGCATCGTTGTATTGATCACGGCCGCGCTGCGCCCGAATTCGGCCCCGAACGTCGAGCGCTGGATCTTGAACTCCTGGATAGCCTCAATGGACGGCCGGATTCCAACGCTGCCGAAGCGCGCATTTCTGGTCTCGATGCCGTTCAGCAAAAAGCTGTTGTTCGATTCGCGGCCGCCGGCGATGGACAATGTCATGTCGCTGCGGCCAGTCCAGCTGGACGCGGGAGAATTCGCGATGCCGATGGGAATTGCTCCTGCTGATAGTGCAGCCAATTGGATGAAATTTCTTCCGCTCAAAGGCAAATCGACAATCGATCGCTGATCGAGGACTTGACCGACCGAGGCGCTCTCAGCGTTCAGCAGCGTCGCCCCTGCCGCGGAGACCGTCACGGATTCCGTCATCTGGCCGATTTGCATCTGCACGTCAACCCGCGCGCGTTGACCGATTTGAATCCGAATGTTGCCCACGTCGGCCTTCCGGAAACCGGAAGATTCGACTTCCAGCCTGTAGAGCCCTGGTTTTAGCTGAAAGTAAAGTGCGCTCCCGTTCGAGTCCGTTATCGATTCCGATTTCGTATTGGTTTCGATTTCGAACAAGGCGAGCTTGGCGTTTGCAACGGAAGCACCCGAGCTGTCGAGGACATTGACCACCAAGTCCCCGGAAATTGTCTGTGCGAAAGAACTGCTGGCGACCAGCAGACAGGCCGATAACGAAGCGAGCCGCATAGGAAACCCCTCCTCCGGCGATCTTTTGCGAGCAGTTTACTGATCTTGAGGCTCGGAGTCAAAGGGTGAATTGGCGACGTTTTTCGCGCCGCAGACATGCGGATTTTTACAGAAATAAGCCAGACGAGAGCTAGCCGGCTCCGCCGGATTCGACCGGAAGCCGCTCCGACCAGCTGGCTTTCAGGAAATCCGCATTCATCAAGGCAATCACCTCAAGCGGAATTCCCTTCGGACACACGGCTGAGCACTCGCCGATGTTGGTACAGTTCCCAAACCCTTCCTCGTTCATCCGGCGAACCATAGCGAGGACACGCTCATTGCGCTCCGGTTGTCCTTGGGGCAACCTTGCCAGGTGAGAAATCTTAGCTCCGGTAAACAGCGATGCCGATGCGTTGGGACACGCGGCCACGCACGCTCCGCAGCCGATGCACGCCGCGGCGTCCATGGCCAGTTCGGCGTCTAACTTTCGAATCGGAATGGCATTGCCATCGGGGGCCGAGCCGGTGGATACGGATACAAATCCTCCAGAAGCAACGATTCGATCGAGAGGAGCCCGGTCGACAATCAGGTCCTTGAGCACCGGCATTGGTCCGGCTCGCCAAGGCTCAATCCACAGTTCCTCGCCATCTTTGAAATGGCGCATGTGGAGCTGGCAGACTGTCGTGTTCTTGAAGCCGCCGTGGGCGATGCCATTGATCATGAAGCCGCAGGCACCGCAGATCCCCTCACGGCAATCGTGCTCGAACGCAATCGGCTCGTGGCCTTCGCGAATCAGCCGTTCGTTCACGACATCGAGCATTTCGAGAAACGACATATGCTCGCTCACATCCGGCGCCTCGTAGCGCACCATCTTGCCGGGAGATCCCGGATCTTTCTGTCGCCAGACTTGGAGGGTCAGCTTCATCGCCTACTTGTAACTCCGCTGGACAGGCTTAACATACTCGAAGTTCAGAGGCTCTATGTGCCGGATGGGCTTCATCTCCGGACCCTGGTATTCCCAGACAGCCGCATGCTGAAAGTGTTCGTCATCCCGCTGCGCCTCGCCATCGGCCGTCTGAAACTCCTCGCGGAAATGTCCGCCGCACGATTCATTTCGCTCAAGAGCGTCGATACACATCAACTCACCCAAC
>CAYTVP010000044.1:8515-17411 GCA_964441675.1 uncultured Solibacteraceae bacterium
CGGCCATTTCGAGATCCTGATTGATCTCACCGGCCTCGCCAGCCACTTTCACGTCTTTCCAGAACTCCTCCCGCAACTCGCGGATCTTCGCGGCTCCCGCTGCAAGCCCGGCGGCATTGCGCGCCATGCCGCAATGCTCCCACATCAACTTGCCCAACTCGCGATGAAAGCTGGCGACGGTGCGCGTACCCCGGATCCCCAATAGCTTCTTTGTGATGGCTTCCGCATTGGCTTTTACGGCCTTCGCCTCCGGATGATCTTCACCGGCCTTTTCGAGCTTCGTCGAAGCCAGGTAGTCGCCCAGAGTATAAGGAATCACGAAATAGCCGTCGGACAAGCCCTGCATCAGCGCGCTGGCTCCCAGCCGGTTGGCGCCGTGATCGGAAAAGTTTGCTTCGCCGAGCACAAACAGCCCGGGAATGGTGGACATCAGGCTGTAGTCCACCCAGAGTCCACCCATTGTGTAGTGAACCGCTGGATAGATCCGCATTGGTACTTTGTACGGATCCTCTCCGGTGATCCGCTCATAGATCTCGAACAGATTGCCGTAGCGTTCGGTGATGGTGTGCGAGCCGAGCCGCCGAATGGCGTCAGCGAAATCCAGATAGACGCCGCGCCCGCCGGGCCCGACGCCTCGGCCTTCGTCGCAAACACGCTTTGCGGCGCGGGAAGCAATATCACGCGGCGACAAGTTGCCGAAGCTGGGGTACATCCGCTCCAGGTAGTAATCGCGCTCATTCTCCGGGATCTGATCCGGCTGCCGCTTGTCGCCGCCTTCGAGCGGTACCCAAATTCGCCCATCATTCCGCAGCGACTCCGACATCAGCGTCAGCTTCGACTGATAGTCGCCTGACACGGGAATGCACGTCGGGTGAATCTGCGTATAGCAGGGATTGCCGAATGCCGCGCCACGGCGGTAGGCTCGCCAGATGGCGGTCGCGTTCGAGCCCTTGGCGTTCGTCGAGAGATAAAACGCGTTGCCATAGCCGCCCGTGGCCAGAATCACCGCGTCGGCCATATGGATGTCGATCCGGCCGGTGGCCAGGCTACGCGTCACGATTCCGCGCGCATGTCCATCCACCACGATCAGATCGAGCATCTCGGTACGCGGATACATCTTGACCTTGCCGAGCCCAACTTGCCGCTCAAGCGCCTGGTATGCGCCCAACAGCAATTGCTGCCCGGTCTGCCCGCGCGCATAAAAAGTACGCGATACCTGCGCCCCGCCGAAACTGCGGTTCGCCAGCAGGCCGCCGTACTCGCGTGCAAACGGAACTCCCTGCGCCACGCACTGATCGATGATGTTGGTCGAGATCTGCGCCAGCCGGTAAACGTTCGACTCACGAGCGCGGAAATCGCCGCCCTTTACGGTGTCGTAGAACAGACGGTAGATCGAATCGCCGTCGTTCTGATAATTCTTCGCGGCGTTAATCCCGCCTTGGGCTGCGATCGAATGAGCCCTCCGGGGCGAATCCTGAAAACAGAAGCACCGCACGTTGTAGCCCAACTCGGCGAGAGTTGCCGCCGCTGATGCCCCTGCCAGGCCGCTGCCCACTACCAGCACGCTGTATTTACGTTTATTCGCTGGATTGACCAGCTTCATTTCGAACCGGGCCTTGTCCCATCGATTCTCGATCGGTCCGGAGGGGGTACGAGCATCCAGCTTCATTTATTTAACGATTCCCAAAAGGACAGCGGCGACGATTGCGATGTTGCCCGCGGCAAGCAGGATGGCGAGGCCTTTCGATGCCAGCCGGACACGATCGGAGTATTTCGGGTGGCTCAATCCGAGTGTCTGAAACAGGCTCCAGATTCCATGGTGCAGATGGGCCCAAAGCATCGCCATCGCAAGAATGTAGAATCCGGCCACCAGGGGCCGCGAGAGACTGAGAACCAGGTTCGCGGTGACTGCGCCTTCTTCAAATCCGGGAGTGACAAACCCTAAGGTCAGATCGAGGAGGTGAAAGATCACAAACGCCAACAGCACCGGACCGCTCCAATACATCACACGCGATGCCCAAGTGGAAGTGGTCGGCACCAGCTTGGCGTACGGCTTCGGCCGGGCCTTTCTCTTCAGCATCCAAAGCTGAAGGGCTGCGGTTATATGCAGCAGGAAAACCAGCAACAAGCCTGCACGCGCCGTCCAAAGCAAAGGAGGCAACTCGCGCAACGCGCGCCCATACTCATCGAGCATGGTCGGACCGAGAAATACCTGCAAATTCCCGGCAAGATGGGCGATCACGAACAACCAGATAGCCGCGCCAGTGACCGCCATAACGGTCTTTTTTCCGGCGGCGGCCTCCCAAAAGGTTTGGGTGCGAGGTAGTTTTGAGGGCGCTGCTAACGTTGCCAAATTCTATTTTGCCAGAACCGGACACATCCGGGCTGTTTCCGGCTTCTATTTGTTCACATTCGCCAACTCGCCCATTGGAACAGATCCAGCGCGGCGATAGCGATAGTACAACCAGCGGATCGCGTAGACGGAACAACCCACCGCCACAGCAGCCACGGCGTTCACTAACAGCGTAAGCGTTGCCGTCAGCAAAAACGCCGCGGCATCGGTGCGACGCATCCGTGGCAAACGATGCCAGACCCCCCATTCCAGCAAAAGAATGCCGACATAAGCTGTCACTCCGGCCAGTGCCGGTACCGGGATGTGCGAGACAAACTCAGCGCCCAGGCTGAGACATACGAGCAGTGCCAGCGCATGAAAAAGATTCGACGCACGAGTGGCCCCGCCGCAGCGTACATTCGCGAGGCTGCGCGCCGGAATCCCTACGCTCATTGGAGCCCCAAACATGCCGGCACAAACATTCGCAATACCGTAGGCGCCCAACTCGGCATCCGCGTCAGCGCCGCGAAGCGGTTTGTGGCGGCCGCGGAAGTGCTCGACGACCCGCGAGGTGATCAATAAATTGATGGAGGCCACGAAGGCCAAGGCAAGACCGGAAGGCAGCACTTGCGAAACATCCGCTGCGGACCATGTGAATCCTGCAAAGGGCGGGATCTCAAGCGGCAGCGATCCGACTTCCTGTTCGTGCAGCCCGAGGACCCTCCCCACAAGAATTGCTACTACTATGCCGATTAAAGGCGCTGGCGCCTTCGGCGTCAGGCGCGCCACGAGAAACGCAACGGCGATCACTACGGTCGCGTAAAGAAACGGAGCGTAGCGTGTTTCGGAGAGATGCAGAAGAACTTCCGTCAATTGAACAATCGCTCCAGTGGCGCCGGTGACTGGAATCTTCAATCCGAAAATCGTCTTCAATTGGGCGATCACCATCATGGCGCCGATTCCGCAGGAGAACCCCGAGACAACCGGATGAGGAACCTTTGAGATATATCGCCCCAACCGCAGAACAGAGAACGCCATCATGAACACAGCGGCCACCAGCGTCACTTTGGCCGCTCCACCAAGACCCTGCTGCTTAACGGCAATGGCAAGAAAAGGAACCGTCACGGTAGATGTGCCGCCGATCAAGACCGGATTGCGGCCTAGTACCGCGGTAATCGGTGCCGTCAGGAGGGATGTAAAGATTCCGAGAACCGGCGGCAGACCCATCAGGGAAGCCATGGCAAGACCGTACGGCAGAGCGATCAAGGCAGCAATAATGCCGCCAAATGCGTCGCCGGCGAATAACTTCCAGGAATAGGACCGGATCATCTTTACCGTTCAATCTCTTTGAAAGCGGTCCGGACTGGGGACTGGAAAATTGGGCGAGCGCCGAAGCTCGCCCTCAAATGAAAGGAGGAACCAACAGACTATACGTTCATTACTTTGGCAAAGGCAGCTTTGAACTTCTCCATGTCATCCGCCGTGCCGATCGAAACACGGACATGCGTTGGCCACGCCGGCCAGACACGGCCGATCAGAACCTTCTCGTCGAACATCGCCTGGATCACTTCCTGGCCGGGCCGCTTAGTATCGATCATCAGTTTGTTTGATTGCGAGGGCACAAAACCGATGTTCTTGGATGTCAGCCAACTTTGAACATCGCCACGTACGTTGCCAATGGTTGTACGGCGTTCCGGTACCAGCTTGTCCGACACCTTCAGGCTGGCCATGGCGCCAACCATGCCGGTAACCGGAAGAGCACCCGCGCCATAGGAGGTCATTCTCGAAAGCAGATCGGGGCGGCCAAAGGCTGCGCCGGCGCGCAATCCGGCCATGCCGTAGAGCTTCGAAAACGTCCGGAGAATGACAATGTCTTTATCCGCCGCCACCAGATCGGACGCCGGCGAAGCTGTCGTAAGGTGAATGTACGCTTCGTCCAGAAGCAGGATCGATCCCGCCGGCTTATTCGCCAGAACGTACTCGATATCGGCCCGCGACGTTAGCGTTCCAGTTGGATTGTTTGGATTGCAGATGTAGAGGACGCCGGCTGTAGGCGACGCCTTCACCATTGCCTTCACGTCGTGCCCATAGTCTTTGGTCAAGGGCACCTTGATGGTCTTCGCTCCAACAAAGGCGGCGGCACGATTAGCGGCCTCATACCCGGGATCACCCATTACCAGCGGCCGCTCGGGCGAAGTAAACGCCATAACGGTCTGGTGCAGCGGAGCGCTGGAGCCGTCGAACGGAATGACGTAATTCGGCTTCAGTCCCTCTAAATCCGCCTGGAGCTTGGAAAAGGCGAATGTCTCTTCGTAAAGATAACGGCCACCCTTCTTCACCACTCCATAAATGGCTTCTACAGCTTCCGGGCACGGGCCCAGGGGGTTTTCGTTTGCGTTGATTTTCACGGCGTCGGCCGGAACCGGCCTGCGCAATGCCGACAACTGCGCCAAAGCTGCCTCGTTGTAGAAAGGCAAGGCTGCGCCCGCTGTCATTAGGGTTGCGATCCGCCCGAACGACCGCCGGGTGAATCCGCGCTTCACGAGATCCTGGCGGATCTGCGTGTTGAGCAGTTGGGTCATTGGAATGCCCCCTCTGGTGGGATCTTCGCGGTCCCAGTCTGACCAGATGCGTTTCATTATAATGTGCCGACCCGGAAAATACGACTTCCGGGCCGAATTCCCCTTGGCTAGAACTGCACCCTGAGGCCGAGTTGCAGCATTCGCGGGAAGTTGCCCTGCGACGTGATTGAACCGAATTGCGCATTTCCGAACGCGGTATTCGGCCCGCGGAACAGTGGCGTATTCATGGCATTCAGAGCTTCCGCACGGAACTGTGCATTGAATCGCTCGTAAATGTGAAACGTTTTGAACAGCGACATGTCCCAGTTCACCTGGCCGGGCCCGCGCATCCCGATCGTTCGGGTAAGGTTGCCGAGAGTTGCGATTGGAGCATTACTGAACGCTGCCGGATTGATCCACCCGTCGATACGCTGCCCGAAACTTCCGCTCATCTCCGGTGAGAGACCCGTGGCATTCGGGCGCGTGCGGGCGTTTCCGAAGGCCGTGTTGATGTTGTTGCTCATATGGACCTGCAGCGGAAAGCCGGTCTGCATCGTCGAGATCGCATTGATGGACCAGCCGCCGAGCAGAAGATTCGACGCGTAGTTCATGCTTCCGCCGAAGGCCTTCCCTCTCCCGAACGGAAGCTCGTAGGTAATCGCATTCGTCCACCGATGGGGGGAATGCAGGTACGACAATCCCCATTCACCGGCCAACGAATAAACATCCTGAGGCCCTGAATTGCCGGCGTTCAGATTGTTTCCGGTGCCGCCGCCCAAAAGATCGTAGTTCTTCGACCAGGTATAGGACGATACCCACGACAGCCCGCGTGAGAATGGCTTCTGCAAGCGCAGGACAGCCGAGTCATAGTGTGCTCTGTTCCGGTCGCTATTGGTGAAGTTCACTGCCGCGAACTGCGGATATGGGCGCATGAGCTGGTTTGCGGCAACAGTCGAACCGCCGATAACCCCCGATCCTCCGTTCTCAAAGAACGGATTGGTTACGGGAGCCCGCAATGCCGCCTCCCCCATGCGGAAGTACGACGGGTCAAGCTGGTTTACGTTCGAGGTCGCCGCTGTCCACGTGAGATCCTTCGAGCGCGAGCCGCTGTAGCCGGCATTGACCACAAATCCGCCTGCGAACTGGTGCTGCACATCGAGTGAAAACTGCTGAACGTAGGGCGAGCGCGCACCCGGATCGAAGATCGTCATTGACTTGCCGACCCCCGTGAATGCACCAAGACTGTTTCCAACTGGCTGATCGAGTCCATTGGGGAAGGGATTGACAAGACGGATTGCCGGCGTCCGGTCTCCGTCAATCGACGCCGATGGCTGAGTCGACGCTGTCACGCCCTCGGAGTTGTACGGGGAGCCCACTGCAAAGTTCGGCGCCCAGAAGATCCCATATCCGCCACGGATCACTGTCTTGTCGTTCAACTGATAGGCGAATCCGATGCGCGGCGACAACTTGTTCAAACGCGGATTGCCAGTGGTCTCGCTCTGCCCGCCGATGCCAGCGAATCGAAACACACCGTTCACCGGGTAGCCGGCTTCGGTCCCGATCGGGTTTGGCGTTAAAGCATCAAAGCCGGTGATGAGGTTATTGTTGGCCTCCCGGAGTCCGGTCTCACGCTCCCACCGGAGGCCGATGTTCAGCATTAACTTTTGGGTGATGCGCCAATCGTCGTGCACGTAGAGCGCGTTATACGTGGCAGATTCAAACAGCTTGGTGGCAACGAAACCTGTGGCCAATCGCGGCGCTCCGAGCAGTAGATCGGCCAGATCGGCACCCGAGGCGAGAGTGCTCGAAGCGGCGCTGGCTCGTGTGAACCGATTGTCGAACTCAAACGCACCCGCGCTGTTGCCGAGACTGATGCCGTCAATGTTCAGCTTCCGGTAGTCATAACCGACCTTCACGCTGTGCCTGCCGAGGAACTTCGAAAGCTGGACACCGACATTCTTCGAATGATGAACATAGTTTGCATTGCTGTTCGTGCCAAGGTTGTATGCCGTCTGCATCGTAACGTTGGGAAACACCGGCGATGTGACGCTATTTAGAAATGTCGGGCTAAAGCCCAGGGCAGCCAGGTTGAATCCCGCTGATGACTGCGACTCGATATTCGGAAAGCGATTGAATCCATAGCGGACCGCGAGCACGGTGGTGGGACTTAGGGACAGAGTGTTATTGACCTGCGTCGTATCAACGTATCTCCGCAGCGTCCATTGCCCCGGCGAGGAAACGTTTCCGATGTTGTTTTCGCCGGGCTCGGTGGAGTTGTAGCGCAGATAGCTCAAACTGGCGCGCCACCAGGAGAAAAGCTCGTGATCGAGTTTTGCGAACTGCTGATCTGCTTTCGACGGCAGCGGACTGGCAGGGAAAATATTGAAATCGCCGTAATAACGCGCGGCGGCCGTCGGCATGGCATAGGTAGCTGCGATGTTTCGCCCTACCGTGTCGATTCGGCTGCCAGGAATCACATTCCCGGCGAACGGTACCCGGTTTCCGCTAGCGTCGGTTTGCAGAGGATCATAGAGGATCAGAGGCGCGCCGGAAGCATTCAAGGTCTGCGAAAAATCACCCAGCCGCTCTGCCGCTGTCGGCGTGTAATACCGGGTGGAAGCCGCCTGTGTATCACGGTATCCCTCAAATCCGAGCCAGAAGAAGGTTTTATCCTTTCCGTCATATATTTTCGGGATCCACACTTTCCCGCCAAACGAGCCGCCATAGTTGCGGAACGGCTGTTCAGTGATCGGCGTGCCGCTGCGGTTATTGAAGAACGTATTGGCCAACCAGTCCGTCTCGCGCATGTAACCGAACAGCGACCCGTGATAGTCATTGCCGCCCGACTTGATATAGGTGTTGAACATTCCGCCGCCGGTGCGGCCGACTTCGGCGTCGTAATTTGAAATCTGAACTTTGACTTCCTGTACCGACTCAAGCGACGGGATGATCACCGCGCGATTGGAAAAGTCGGTAATGGGAATGCCATCGAGCGAATAGTTGTTTCCGCGGCTGGGTCCTCCGTTAATGGAGATCTGCGAGGATCCGGATTGGTCCTGCATCCGGTTATACGCAGGATTGCCCACCTGCTGTACGTTCGGCGCTAAGCGCGACATCATGAACGGATTGCGGCCGAGGTTCGGCAGGTCGATCAGCTTCTGGCGATCAATTACCTGTGCCTGGTTGGCGTTTGAAGTTTCGAGCAGCGGCACCTCCTCGGTCACCAGCACGCTTTCGGTAACCTGCCCGACTTCCAATTGAATGTCTACGGTTACCGTCTGCTGCGTGGTGACAATCACACCCTTACGTTCGAACTTCTTGAAGCCGGGACTTTCGACGAGAAGTGCGTAGGTCGCCGGCGTGACAGATGCGAAGGTGAACTCTCCCGCGCTGTTACTGATGGTCGACCTCGACAGATTGGTCGCCTCATCGACCATAGTCACTTTGGCATCGCTGATTGTTCCGCCCTGGGGGTCGGCTACCGCTCCCCGGAGCCCGCCAAAAATGGACTGTGCAGAAAGATTCGCGCTGAAGGCCAAAAGGACTCCCACAAGCCCGGCCATGCGACGAGGTGAAACTCGCATTTTGCTTTCCCCTGTATTGCCGATTCATCGCTCGCAAGCTGGGAGCGTTGTCTCTGCGGCAGGGCAGCAATACGACCAGTAGAACTTCCGTGGAGAACGGCGAAGCGGAGATAGATGCCGATCTCAATCGCCAAATTGGCGAAGAATTATTTCTAATATATCGGGGACAAGAGAACTCGGCCAATTGTTAATTGAACGGCAGGCCATAAAAAGAATTGATGGCGAACCGAGCCGCTGCAACAAAAAGACTTAACGGCCAGGTGTGCGGGTTCTTGCCAGGTACTGAGTAGAACGGATACGAAGACGGTGAGCGTCCTCGGGTGCAAGATCCAGATTGTCAGCGATCAATTCCTGCCCGGAAAGCGATGCTTGCGCCACCCCTCTTTTCCCGTGCTGATGAGTTCCCGCAATGATGTGAT
>CAYTVP010000045.1:0-9851 GCA_964441675.1 uncultured Solibacteraceae bacterium
GGATAAACGCATACGTAGGGCACGCCGCTTCGAGACAGCAGCCTCTCAATAGCCGAGTCGCGGGGCGCGTATGCCAGGATTGGCCGCCCGATCCGTAAATATTCGAACAGCTTCCCCGGCACCTGGACGCTCGATTGCGGCTGAATCAGCAGAAGTACGTCTGCTGTTCGCACCAGTGCCATTGCTTCGTCGCGCGGAACCTGTCTGGGAACGAAGTTCAACCAGCCTTCTTCCTGCCCCTTTTGCGTCGCACGCGGATCCACAACGGCTCCATATCCGAGGCCGCCCAGCAGTTCGACTCGCATATCGCTCACTTTGCCCGTTTCTCTCAAGCGTCCGACAGAATAGAGAATCGCATCGGGCGAGCGTCCGGAATAAAGGGCGCCTGCATGAGCCAGCACACGGTAAGGCCGCCGGGGAATGGGGAGCGGCGCAATGTCTTCTTCCGGGTCAAACCCATTCCAGATCACCTCAACTTTGTTGGCCGCGTTGGGAAATGCTTTTCGATATGCATCCGCCGCTGTGTCTGTGTTGGCGATAATCAGATCCGCATGATGGAACACCCGCCGATCGATGAATGTGGCGGCTCTGCCGGCTAGACCCGGCGACAGGGAGTACGGGTCGCGATAGTCTGCGATGATCCGGGTTTTCTGAGACGAGGCGAGCCGAAGTGTTGTCAGCAGACATCCGAGCGGTGGATAGCTGGCAAACACTGTCCAACGGTCGTCCGCATGAGCCGCCGAGAGTTTGCGAAACTCTCGGGCAACATCTCTCGACCAGGCAAAGCCTGTGCCGCCTGGAACCAGAAACTTTCGGATAAGAAGCTCACGCGCCAGGTCCATCCGGTTCAGGTTTTGTTGCGGCTTGCCCTCCCAGTGAGATGCCAGGGCGTCGGGAATGTGTAGAACATTTTGGCGGTGCTGGCCTTCCGGTGCTGCGGCCGTGAATACATGCCGCTCGTATCCATACGCGGGAAGGTACTTGTAGAAACGATAAGGGCGTGCCGCACCAGCGGCATTCTCGGGTGGAAAGTGATACGCGACCAGCGCCAGCCGCTTAGCCATTAACAGGATCGTTCCAAAGCTCGTCGAGAGCATCGACCGTCCGGACGGCAGCGCGCCCATCCCATCCCGGAATATTCTGACCCTGCTTATAGCGGCCTGCGAGAATCTCGCCAACAAGCCTTTCTACTTCTCCGAGATCGCCATCGATTAGGGTATTGGTGCCGGAATGAATCGTAACGGGACGTTCTGTATTGGGCCGTAGTGTCAGGCAGGGAACTCCGAGGAAGGAGCTTTCCTCTTGTATCCCGCCCGAATCGGTGACGACCACGGCGGCATCGCTCTGCAGGCTCAACATCTCGCGGTAGGGAAGCGGATCGGTAATCCGAAGCGGACCGCTGCTGCCTCCTACGGGCAGCAGTGCCTCGAGCTTCGGACGTGTTCGCGGATGCGCGGGAAAAACGATCGGCAGCCGCTGGGATACACGCTGCAGCAGGGCCACCAGTTCGGCCAGCCGTTCCGGGTCGTCGACATTGCTCGGGCGATGCAGTGTCACCAGTGCATAATTTTGCGGTTGAAAGCCCATAGCTGCGGCTGCCTTTAGCGGCTTCGCGTCATCCAACTGCCGGACCAGCGTATCGATCATCACGTTGCCTACATAGCGTATGCGGTCCGCCGCGACACCTTCGCTCAGCAAATTCGACTCGCCGGCAGGTTCGCTCACCAAAAGGAGATCGCAGATGGCATCCGTTGCAACACGGTTAATCTCTTCCGGCATCGACCGGTCGAAGGATCTTAGGCCGGATTCCAGGTGAGCAACAGGAATGTGCAGCTTTACTGCTGCCAGGGCGCACGCCAGCGTCGAGTTCACATCGCCCACCACCAGTACTCCCGCCGGATGTTCCGGAAGCTCTATCAGATAGCGCTCGAATGCTTCGAGAATCCGTCCGGTTTGCTGGCCGTGCGTGCCCCCTCCCACGCCCAAATGTGCGTCCGGCTGCGGTAGTCCAAGCTGCGTAAAGAATACACCGGACATCTGCTCGTCATAATGCTGTCCGGTATGCACGAGAAGAGGCCGGAACAATGCGGGCCGTTTCTGTAGCTCCGCCAGAACCGGCGCTACTTTCATAAAGTTCGGCCGGGCGCCGGCCACCAGAATCAAACTCTTCATCTGAGAAAATTAAAGCGAAGGAGTGCCGAGGCGTACCGCCTCCTTTTCAACGTAGCATTGTTCGATTCTCTTGCCGGTGTTGACATGACGGCTCGGCCGCTTCGACCATAACGTTAGCCGATGCCTGACACCGTCCGCGTTTTTGCCTTGATGGAAGCACTAACCGTCACCGGCCCGGCGAAGAACCTGATCGAATTCGCGCAGCGCGCCCGCGCCCCAAAGGATGATTTACCTCCGATCGAGATCACCGTTGGTGCCTACGTTCGCGATCCTTCAAAGCCGAATCAGTTCCTAAATGCTCTCGAAGCGGCGAAGATTCCATCGCGTGTGATACGCGAGAAGCACGCCGGCGATCTCAGCGCATTGACACAAATCAAATCGATCGTCGACGAAACAGCTCCCGACGTGATCCAGTCGCACAACTTCAAATCGCATTTCTTCGTGTGGCTGAGCGGCCGGTGGAAGCGAATCCCTTGGGTTGGATTTCACCACGGATATACTGCGCCCGCGTTTCGGACTCGTCTCTACAATCAATTTGATCGTCTTTCCTTGCCCGCCAGCCGGCGTGTTGTTACTGTCTGTCGCCCTTTTTCGCTGGAGCTGCAGAGGTTCGGTATTTCTGCGGAGCGTATTAGCGTGGTCCATAACGCGGTCGCTGAGCCGGCACTTCCTAAGCCGGCGCAACTGGAAGAATTCCAGGGCCGTTACGGGATTAGAGACGGTGTTCCGGTGATCATTGCGGTAGGAAGATTGTCGCGGGAAAAGGGCCATCGAGACCTGGTGGAGGCCGCGGAGCTCGTGCACGCCAGGAGTCCGAGCATGTCGTTCCGGTTACTTATTGCCGGGGAGGGCCCGGAGCGGAGTTCACTCGAGAGTCAGATCCACAGAAGCGGGCTTTCCGGCATCGTGACTCTCTGCGGCTATCAGGCCGATCTGCGGCCGTTGTATCGGGTTGCCAGCCTCTTCGTGCTCCCCTCGTATAGCGAAGGCTCGCCGAATGTTTTGCTGGAGGCCATGGCGTCAGGTGTTCCCGCTGTTGCCACGTCAGTGGGGGGAGTTCCCGAAATTGCTGTGGACGGTGAAACTGCTTTGCTGGTTGAGCCGGGCAACCCTGCCGTGTTGGCCGAGCGAATAGAACGCTTGCTGGCCGATCATCGGCTTGCAGGAGATCTGGCAGCGCAAGCGAAAGGGCACGTCCTCGCGAATTTTAGTACGGAGGCGCATCTCCGGGCACTCCGCGGTATTTATCAGGCCGTGCTCGCAGTCTAAGGCCGGTACGGAGGCTTTCCTTGCCGCCACATCACGTAGTCAAAGCTCCACAGATAGTTCTGGCTGAAGATCTTGCCACTGAAGTTCACCGGTTCATCCAATGAATGGCGAAAGAGTTCATCGCCGCGCTTCTGGTATACCTCATCGCCCGTCAGCGACCAATACCAGGCAAAAGCAGGAGCGGTCAGATTGATCAGTGTCGTCTCAGCGTATGGAAAACAGCTATAGTCGCAGCGTGCTCCGTATGGCGATTTGTTATAGACCAGTCTGTTCCGGGGTTTCGCCGGCAGCCAAAGCTCGTCCCAAATATAATCAAGCGTGGCTTTGATCTCCACCGGCACACGGGGGTCTCCGGAATACTCCCAATAGAGGATCAAGGCACGCATCGCTAGGCCAATCATGAATGTCTGCTGGTAGATATAATTTTCTCCTCGTACCGTATCCAGCTGACCTAGCAGCATATCGGCACCGCGATCAAGGTTGGTTTTGACGCCGGACCATCTTCCTGTTTTGGGAACCTTGTCGGGAGACGAGAAGCCGTAGATCTTCAAAGCGTTCAGGGAAGTCTCGATGGCATACGCCGTTTCGCGCATCATCGTGTCCTGAACGTCGCCGCCGAAGCGGCTCATCATGCCGTACTGTGCAGCATTCTTGAGGGCTATTTTGTAGCGGCCCTCGCAGTCCTTGCACTCGCCCATCAGTCCACTGGTAAAGAGACGATATTGCGGAACGCTGCTTCCGTTGGCGAGCAGATAGTCACGATAGGGCTCGGCGATCGCCTTCGAACAGTTCAGCCATTCCTGATCGCCCGTGTAGGCTGCTACTTGCCTGTATACCCACGTTCCGTCGTAGAACCACACTTGCGATTCCACACCAAAGGACATGGTCTTTGGCCGCAACTCGCCGGTGTTCTTGTTGCACCATTTGGACGCGAGGGACTTCATATGCGACTCCCAGTCGCGCAGCTTCGGAATGTCCGGGAATGATGTGGGCGCAGTCGGTTTGAGAGGCTTCAGCTCTTTCGCTTGAAAGGGCTTCTTGTGGACGACGTCCTTCCCCTCGGCTTCGGTAGTCATCCGGATTTCCCCCGGGGTGAGCGGTGCGGAATCGTCCACATGGAATTGCAGATAGAGGGTAATGTCATATCCGCTATCGGAATACTCTCCGGCGGCGTTCGGCTGCTTCACCGATCCGTTGTTGTTGACGACCTGGACCAGTTTGATACCCTCCGGCAGAACGATGTCCTTGAGGCGGGGCAGCGAGGATCCTCTGCTGCTCTTGCCGAGCAGAAGCTTGCCGCTGCCCAGGTCGCTAAACTTCACGGTCGATCGGCAGGTGCCGGAACTGGAGGGATTGATCGTAACGATGTTGCCATCGCCCTTTACCGGACAGGTCTTATAAAAAACATACGGGTTGATCACCGACGGAAGCGTGTCGGTAGAGAACATTCGAACAAGGGTGGGTTTACTGAGCGCGGGACTGGGCAAGGTGATCTGGCTGTTCGCCGGATTCACCGTTACGGGCTCAACATCGAACCACCGGACGCTGAGTCGCAAGTAGAAATCGCTGCCGCGGTAGGCATGCTCTGGCCCAAGCAGCGATCGCTGAGCCAGAGACGTCCCGGAGCATAAGGCAGAGCTAAGCGCCAAAACGGCGATGAGTCGCACTAATTCCCAGTATTAACCGTTCCGAAGGCCGGCGTGGGGCGCTCCACTCCGATATGTGTTGTTGCATCGATTGCCATGTTGAGATTTCGGGGTGAAAAGCCCCGCCGGACCCACCGCAGCAGGTCAGCCACGCGAACGCTCCCGTCGGCTACGCCCATCAGTCTGGCCTTACCCGATTGGTACGTGCCTGGTCCACCCATTGCGCGATCCCAAGTCACCAACCGGCGGCTCGAATCGATAAATTTCGGGTCCTCGTCCCGATCGGTTGCGCCCGGAACGCTCGAAAAATGGCCGACGTAGCTGTTTCCCTGGTTAGTGTAGGCGGTGAGTGGATCGAGGATCCTTAAGTTCCAGCCGGTGTTGTACTCGGCATTCTCAGGAAGAAGAATGTCGGTTGCCGCGCCGGGACCGATCAAGGACCGTACCTTCCAGCCTCGCGGTACCGCGTTGTCGTCCCAATGAATATTACGGCGGAAGCTGGTAATAGAACCAGTCATGCCGTTTCCGTTCTCGGCAACGTGGAACCCCTGGTTTCCGACAAAGCAAACATTGTTCTCATACGAGGCTTTCAAGTTAACGAAAGTACCCCCAAAGAACGTAATGCACGTTCCCGAAGTATTCCCGGTTGCCGCGTCCGAGAGGATGATGTTATTCGAAAGCGCCAGTGTCACCGGCGCACTCGGATTGCCCTGAACGAGGACCGTATCGCCTTGGCCGTCACTATTCGAAGATTCGAAAATACACCCGTTAATGAAGACATCGGTCACGCCGCCGGTGTAGCCAAGATAGTGGGGATTGGCAATCATACCAGCGCCGTTATTAGCGTCTTTCAGGTAATAGCATCCGGAGATCGGGCCCAGAAGCGGACTGGAGCCACCACCCCCGCCGGCATTGATATTGACGATATTTTCCATCAACGCCCATCGCCCCGAGAGGAAGCCAGTCCATCCACTGCCAAAAACAACGTTTCGGAACGTGACGTCGGTTAACGACCCCGCGGGATTGCCTCCAAATCGTTTGTCGAAATAAGAATCCTCAATCAGACGTTCTCCGTCCGCTGCGATTGGTGTGTTGAGTCCGCTAACATCGGCGGAATAGCCGCCCAGCGAGTTGGTGAACTTGACGCGCTTCATCCGGAAAACGAAACTTCCCGTGAAGATGCCGCCATCGTGAGGGCCGCATTCATTGCAGGTAACGTTCTCCCAGATGTACTTTGCCACGTTCCCCGGCAGGTAGTTAAACCCGATCGTGCTGGCGTCGCCAATCTTGCTGAAGTCCGTGTAGTACGCCTCCATCATTCCACCGCCCACGTTCGACGTATTTGAGAAGCGCCCGTTGGCTGCGCCGATCGACGTTACCGTTACGTGATTGGATGGACTTCCGTTGAACAGAAGCTTGGAGTCGGTACGATTCGATAGATCGCTGGTACGCCATATCACGATCGCACTGTTGTCGAAGATTAGGCTGGAGCCGGGCTCGAACGTCCAGGTGGCATTGCCAAGTTGGACGTTCGCCCGCACGGTTAGCGTCCCATGGACTGTTAAGGCTCCCGTTCCACCCGTCGAATTTGTGCGCAGGCCAAGGGTGGCTGGCGTCGCGCCGTTCCCGATTACAGCGTTGTACCCTGCCGGGATAACAATCTCGTTCGCGTTACAGATTGTCACGCGATCGCCGTCTCCCGGAATGACATTCGGCGCCTCGGTGCGGGCGGTGCAAGTACCGGTGGCCCACGGCGTGCTGCCGGGCTCGCCATCGTTCCAGTTCCCGCTTCGGATTGTGACGTAATCCGTCGCGAAGGACGGTAGGGCAGTGAGAAAAAGTAGAAGTGCCCTCATTACTGCACCTTGAAGCTCAACGAGAGCAGTTCCGGGTTGGTGGTTGTTGTCGAGGTATGGCGCGAAATACGGAATAGAAACATCTCATTCGCTTCGCAGCCGGTCGTCGTAACTAGGGTTTCTGCGGAGATCGAGCTGCGGAGTGCGGCCGTTCTCGCCGGGATAGCGATTGTTTGTACCGGATTCCAGGACGGTCCCTCTGTGCCTCCGGTCCCGAACGCTTCGTTATCTCCGACACATGCAGTTTCCAATCCGAAAACACTGTTGCCGCTTGTCGAGCTCGTTCTCGCGGTCATGACCACGGACATTTCAGCGAACGCCGGCGGCAGTGGAAACGTGTCCTGTGCGCTTTGATTCGCTTCCGTGAACCGGAGAGCTCCAAATAGCGTGGCTGCTCCCGCGTCGCAAACCGGCAGGGGTGCGCCGGACGACGGCAGCGAGAATCCCGCGCTTGCCACCGTATTCTGACACCGCGCTGCGATATATCCCTTCGTCATAACGCTGCTCGCGCCGCCTGCACCGGAAACAACCAGCCAGGCGCTCGCAGAGGCGTTGTAAACCAGATAGATCGATGAAAGGGGGGCCAGCGTGACCTTATCGTCGGGGAGGCGCAATCCGGATCCCGGCAAAGCGCCCTGATCTTGCAATGTCAGCGTAAAGCTGGGGCTGATATTGGTTAGAGTCAAAAACTGCCCGTCGCTGCCCGGCACTAGCGTGGGGGCGCTCGTCAACGTCGTATCTGCGGATGGATTCACCTGCATGTACGACCGCTCGGTAGAGATGGTATGAGCCGCCGTAGAAATGGCCTCGGTGAGGGGCGCGAACGTCAACCGGCGCGTCCAACTTGCCGCCGTACCGTTGGTGGTCAGCAGGGCGCCTGAATTGCCGGCCTGTTCCGGCAAGGCCTTGCGGGCGGCGATCGCCTGCGAAGTTCTAAGCGGAGTCATCACTTTGGTGTCATCCAGGCCTTGCTCGGCCTCTGCTTGCGATGCCGCTTCGCCTCCCTGCAAAGACCACGTGTTTTCGCTCCGGCAAAAGTAAAAGTTCTTTCCGGCGGTGGCGGGCGTGAGCAAAAATAGATCGCCAATTGTGCAAGTTGCTGGCAGGACAGTGCCAGTCTTGATGGTTCGGGTAAATTCGAATCCCCGGAAGTCCGCTTCCTTAGCTTGGTGGCTGAGATTGACTGCTGTTTGGCTTCGCGTTGTGGCTAGTGTAAGCACTAAGAGTGAGCATGTTTTCAGTAGACGCATAAGATTGAACACCGCGTCGCCTTTGTATTGCTGAATGCACAACTCCGGAACGCCTTGGATTCGCTAAAGGCTTGTCATGACTCGTGATAATTAATTCGTCCACCAGTGACCGTAGTGGCTAGATCCAGCCGCGGAGAGCATAGTATCCGAGCTTGATCGTCTCCTGGCACAGCCTCCAAAAAAGGCTGCAGCGCTCTGTCCAGTCGTAATACTGTTTGATTGCGTCCGGTGCCGGACACGGAACGGCATCGATACCCGTTCTGTGAAAGACGCCCGAGGCGCGCCGCATATGAAAATCGCTGCTCATCAGCAGGATTGCCCCATGTTCGTGCCTGAGCATTTTTCGTACTTCGCGAGCGTTTTCGCGTGTTGTCGTGGAGGCGCTTTCTGTCTGGATCGCTGCCGGTAGGACGCCCTCTGAGACAAGAAAGCGGGCCACCGCCGAGGCAAGTTCCGGCTCACCAGGCGCGCTGCCCCCGCTAATCAGAATCCTCGAAAATCGGCCCTCCTTCCATAAACTTGTGGCGTAAACGGCGCGCCAGTATGTGGAACGGCCTGGAAACCCGCCCTGGGTTTGCTCGCCCCCCAATAGGATCAGAGTGTCGCCGCGGCAGTCCGGCCACGGACCTCTAAGCGCCGCGACCCACCAGCGCGTGATCGGAGTTACAAGAATCGCGGCTTGTAAAAGGCACAATAAAATCAGCGTATTGCGCGTGAAGCGTAAGATTGTCATCCAGTCCCAGCGTTCCGAATCGTATAATTTTCTTTCGCGGTGCCGCGTACTATGAAACTTTTGATTCCGTATTAGTACGTTAACAATGTGCCCGTTGCTGCTATACTTCCAATCCGGAGGCAGTGCGGGTCTGAGGACTATCGTTCCTGGACAGAATTGTTCGTTGCCCGCTATGTTTCCTGCCCTTCCCGCCGGGCTTAGTCCTTCTTGTTCAGTTCACAGAGGAGATTTGTGCCGAATGCAGAAGCGCTTTCCTGGAGGGATGTTTCGTTTGTCGATTCCCGCCCTTCTTCTGTTGGCTTCCTGGCTACCCGCCGTAGCGCAGGATCACGTGATTGTTGGCACGTACGGCGCGAGAAATGCCTATCGCGGGTCAACCGTGTGGATCGACATCTCGCATGGTTGGTATGACTTTGTAGAGTTTACAGTCAGCCCCTCGTCCGATTGGGTGTCTGCTCCCGGGCACAAGTTCCGCACCGGTGACCTCGTTAAGGTCTTTGCGGAAACCAAGCTTCCTCATCCGCTTCCACGCGACCGGTTCATCTACGTGTGCGATGTTCAGCCGGACCTTTTTCGGTTCGCGCAGTATCCCAATTACAGTTGCAGCTCTTCAACAAGAGTAAAGTTTGCAGACTCGGGGATTGGGCGCCTGCGTGCCGGAAAGCGCCGCAACTTCAATCACGTTTTGATCAAACCGGAACTCGATGGTCTGCCCGGCGGGGTTACTGCGCGAATCCGATGCGGCGTTGGAGCTGAATGTGTCGATGGAAAGTTGAAATGGCCCGGCATGCGGTATTCGGCAGGCGGTTACGATCCCTTCTATATCGCACTCGATATTTCCCCCCACGCGGCTTTGGGTCCGGCAATCATTACCGTCCAAATCATTCCTACCGGCCGGACCTATGTCCACAATGTCCAGTTGCCT
>CAYTVP010000045.1:9861-17185 GCA_964441675.1 uncultured Solibacteraceae bacterium
GCCTCTCACAATCCACGAGCTTTTGCCCACTCCGGTGCGAACCGCATCATCATCCAAGCCGCTTCCGGGCCTGGCGAAATGGGAAGACACGATGGTACGCCTTGGGAGGAAGTGGTGTAACCCCGAGAAACCGGTGCACAGGATGGCATTCGGGGTTGAATCTCAGGTATGGGCCTATGACGGCGCGTCGATTTACTACAAGATTGCGGACTATTTGAAAGCCCCGTCATGGAATGCGTGCGGCGAAAAGATCGCAAGCCAGTATGCGGATTACGTCAATGCCAACAAGGGAAAAATTCCCGGGTGGCGTATGTTCTCCGAGGGGCTGGAGGCAGCATATCGCGCGACCGGAGATCGAAAGTATCTAACCGCCATGTCGTACCTCGCTAATAACGCTCTCACTTCTTACTTTGGCGGCGGAATTCGAGACGATCAAATCCGGGAAACCGGCCATCAGCTAAGTGCGATGGTGGTCTACGAGCGAGTGACTGGGAAGCGTCCTGCGGCGCTGCTAAATTCCGTCAACCTCTTGATCGGTATATTCGACCAGAACTTTACTTCGAACACTTTCGTCTACCAGCAACTTTTCATGGACGGAATCGCGATGCGCGCACTCATATCTTATTGGGAACTGACAAGGGACCCTCGCATCCCAGCCGTGGTGAAGAATGCACTCGATTGGATCTGGAATAACGCATGGATTCCGGAAACAAATCGCCTGATGATCAATACGGAGCCGGCTGGTCCTCGCTGCGATTGGGGATGTCAGACACCGGACACGACATTATTGAACATGACGGCGCCCGCGTTTGCCTGGTACTGGTCCATTACCGGCGATCCGGCCTACTTGGAGTACGCCGACATCATGTTTGAGCACGCGCTTGATATGGATATCAGCTTTTCCGGGAAAGTCTTCAGTCAGGCCTACACATGGTCGTTCGCAACCGTGGATTGGCGTACTGCCGTTGCTCCAACACGTTGAACGGGCCGGGTTGTAATCTCGTGATGACAGCCAACACTGAGTCCCATGGCCAAGCCCGCCATCAGCCACCAATTGCTCATGTAGACAATGCTCAGAAAGAACCCATCCACCATGAAAATTACAAAGGCAATCTGCAGGTAAAGAGCGGCGTCATACATCAATAGGCCTTTCGGATGCGCATTGGTACGGCACCATTGCCGTATCCTGCCAAGGGCCCGGTACGAGCTGATAAACACGGCCAGAAACAGTCCAAAACCGATAAAGCCTGTTTCACTCGAAGCCTGGACGTACATGTTGTGGGTCTCGTGCCACGAAACCCAGCCCCCCTCAGCCTGTGCCCGATCGTTATTGGCGACCGGAAACATTCCCGGTCCGAGGCCGAAAATTGGATTCTTGAATGTAAACTCGATACCTCGCTGGAGTAAATCCAGGCGAGTGTGTGCCGAACCGGCCGCGCGTTCCGCTTCTTTGCGCTCTTCCTCGGTCTGCGTGCGCCCGGTGTCAATCTCTACCATTGTGCCCAGGCGCAGCAGGACATGCTGCGGTGCAAACAAGAGCACGCCGAATATCGCTACGATCGACCCGGCGAAAATGCGCAATCTTTGCTGTTGCGTTGCCTGCAACATGTAAAATCCGATGCCGATCACAATGGCGATCATTCCACCCCGGGAACCGGTCTTCACCGCCACCATCATTGCCCAAACGCTGAGAAGTAGCGGAAACGCTTTCCGGATCCCTTGCCCATGCTTGGCAGCCAACCACAAAAGCGGGAGACCGCTCAGAAGAAAGAGACAAAAATAATTCGGGTCTCCTAATGTACCTTCGCCGCCACCCGTCGAAGTCACAAGCCGTCCTGCCACCTCCCCGCCCGAGAATGACGGAAACAATGACGCGGTTCCCAGTCCGAAACCCGACGCAAGAAGGAGCATCATGGCGGAGCGCAAACTTGTGGCAAACGCCACCACGATCATTGTCGAAATGACAAACTTCGCGGAGGAAATAACCCACTCAAGACTTCCTCCTGGCCAGATGCTGAAGACGAAACAAACACAATTCCAGAGGAAGAACCCGCCCAGCAGCTTGCCTGGAATCAGCGAAAACATCGCCAAAAACCGTCCGGACATTAATGCTCCCCCGACGAGGATGACAGTGAAGACAAGCATCGGACGGAATACAGTTGGGATGAACTCAATCATCCGGCTGAAGTAGAGGAATAGATACAGTGCGGCGATATATTGGAAAAGCGTTAATCGTTCTTGCTCTTGACGGCTGGCAGGCAGACCCATGATTGGGCCAACGCCGCGCGATCCGCCAATTCGTTGGAACTTTGAGGTGGGTGCCGCAGCCGGCGGGGGAAGCGTGGGTGTCATTCGCCGGTGTCCGTTCTCACGGACTGTTCCTCCATTATGCAATACATATCGGCCAGACACTCCGCCGGTTCAGCGCAACATTTGCAAAATCGTGCGGCTGAGGGAACAGGAAGCGAAAACGCGCTCTATTCTCCCGTCCGCCAAGCGGCGAAGAGGAAAAATATGCGAGAGAGAACTTTATTGTTGGGTGTGTGCCGGCTCGAGCCGCGTCATCTGCTCGTAGTGCTGCTCGGACTCCGCTGGTAGCAGGACCCACAGGGTGTAAATTCCCAGCATCGTCCCGAACGGTACCGCGATCAGGTTCACAGACCCGAGGAAAATCGCCGCCATGCGCGCCCAAGGTTGTTTTGTCAGTAATCCCCAGCCGGTGACCAGGCCAACAAGTGCAAAGATAAGCAGCCCGGCCGCGATGCTTCCAAGTAGAGGGCTCAGGAAAGGCGGCGCACCGTTCCTCCAGAACACTCCGTTCTCGACCATAATCCAAAGCACCAGTCCCGGGACCAGCCGGAGGGCCGAGAGCCCGACCCACAAAATGCCAAGCAGGCGCAGATGCCCTGCCAGGCGGTTCTGCATCGGCATAAGAGGGGTATGGTTCAGTGGCAGACCGCAGGCAGCGCAATAGTGCGCTTTTTCCGCAGTGGCGGCGCCACATCTGGTACAGAACATTCGTATTTCCTCCTTGCTTCCACCTTTATACGAAAGACGCGGCGGATTGTTCCACTGGGATGCTTGGGCGCCACAGCTCTGCGAGCCTCGGGAATTTGACATGCTATGGAGCATGAAGGCTGATCAAGTGGAAGTATCTTGGGACGCTGGTAAGGGAAACTGGTTAATTCGAGTGGAGGTTGGGGCCGAGGTCATCCGCCGGCACGCTGATATCGCAAAGAGTGCCTCGGAGGACACGCTTCGCGATACCGCCGTCCAAACAGCTGCGGATGAGGGCTACGAAGTTCAATCGGCCAACGTCGTCATCCGCCGCTAAGACCATCTGGCTGCAAGTCGTGTCTGCCGCGTAAGGAGTCACGTGATACCCGCGACCGCAGTCCGCAGAACCGAAACACCACGACGCAACTCACCCGCATTGCATCCGGCAAATCCAAGTATCAGCGCGTCCCGGTGCCGGTGTTGAATGGTGAACTCCGACAACGCAGCCAGCTCAAGGCCAAGCGCTCGTGCGCGCGCGGCTACTGCCTCGTCCGTGACGCCGCCTTTCAGCCATCCGAGTGTCCGCATCCCGGCGGAGGCTTCAACAACGTCAATCATTTCGTCCATCTCTTCCCGCGCCGCTGAACGAAGGATCGCCAAACGTTTCGAATAGATCTGCCGCATCCGGCGGACGTGATGCCCGAAGTGCCCCTCCAGGATAAACTCTGCCAGCACCGCTTGATCGAGCGTCGGAGGGTGCCGGTCCATCACGCTTCGAATTGCTTCAAAAGCGTGCACAATCTTTGGTGGAACGATAAGAAATCCGAGACGCAAGCTGTTAAACAGCAGCTTGGTGAATGTGCCGACGTATACGACGCAGCCGGATTGATCGAGACTCTGCAATGCCCCTACTGGTTTGCCGGAGTACCGGTATTCGGCATCATAGTCATCCTCGACGACCCACGCATTCGTTTTCGCCGCCCAGTGCAATAACGCCAGCCTGCGATCGAGCGTCATCGTAATACCGAGCGGAAACTGATTCGCCGGCGTCGTGTAGATGACACGTGGGTTCGGACAGAGGCCGCGCGCTGCCGTGACATCCAGACCTTCCCGGTCGACAGGTACGGGAACGACCTGTGCTCCAGCCGCGGAGAAGGCGAATCGTGATCCTGGATAGCACGGGTCTTCGATACACGCCGAATCACCGGGATCCAGGAATGCGCGAGCGATTAAGTCGAGTGCTTGCTGCGCTCCCGATGTGATGATGATCTGACCCGGATCGCACCGCACCCCGCGAGCGGTTCCTGCATACTCAGCGATCGCTTTTCGAAGCGGGAGATAACCTCCAGCCGTCCCCTGGCCGTATAGCGAGCGCGCGGCGCGCCGATATACCCGTCCCGCGATACGGGCCCACAAATTTACCGGGAATAGATCGATCGCAGGCTCCCAGCTTCGAAATGCCTTTCCTACGGACCGCGAGGCTGGCAAAATCGGCAGACGTGTAATCAACTGCTGCGCTTGGCGCGATATTGTTGCGGCTGATTGCGGCAACTGGGGAGCCGGACTGCTCGGTTCTGCCGATAGTGTCTGATCTGGTATTCCGGAGGATACATAAGTTCCCGATCCCTTCTCGGCTCTCGTATACCCTTCGCTTAAAAGTTGGTCGAACGCTGCCAGGACAGTCCCGCGGGAAAGGCCATACTGCCGAGCCAGACTCCGCGTAGACGGTACCCGTCCGCCGCGCTTCAACCGGCCATCAAGGATTGCGCGGCGCAACTCCGTATAAAGCCAGCGCCATCGTTCCTCGCCGCCGGTTCGCGGCAGCAGTGATAAGTCCTGAAAAATCTCAGCCTTGGCCAAGTGGACCCCTTCACATTTCGATTATGGATCTGTCCGGAAATCCGATTCTCTCCTATTCTGGGCACGGAAGGAGCAGAACAAAAAGAATCATCATGCAACCTCGACTGGACCATACAAAGATAGCCCCTGGAGCAATACAAGCCATGTTGGGGCTCGAAGCATACATCCACAAAACACGGTTAGAGCCCTCCCTCCTCCATCTGATAAAAATGCGCGCATCACAGATAAATGGCTGCGCCTACTGCCTCGACATGCACAGCAAGGATGCACGGGCGCAGGGAGAGACCGAACAGCGTCTCTACGCGCTGAATGCCTGGGAGGAAACCCCCTTCTTTACGGACCGTGAACGGGCCGCGCTGTTGTGGACAGAGAGCATTACCAGGATCTCGGAAGATCATGCGCCCGACCATGTTTATAAACAGGTGCGGGAGAGATTTAGCGAAGAAGAACTGGTGAATCTGACCATGGCCATTGTGGCAATCAATGGGTGGAACAGGCTGTGTATCGGATTTCGAGTGGTACCGGGCGACTATCAGCCCGCTCCGGTGGAACACGCTGAAGCTGTGGCACGGTAACGCTACCAGCTAGAATTCGCTAACGCCAGACGACCAGCTTTTCCTCGGTCATCTCACGCATCGTGTAATGGGGGCCCTCCCGCCCCTCCCCCGAGTCCTTTACGCCCCCGTACGGCATAGGATCTGCCCGAAAGCTCGGTATGTCGTTGATCATGACACCGCCCATCTTCAGCTTTCGCGCGGCTGCGAAAGCGCGGCCGATGTCGTGAGTGAATACGCCGGCCTGCAGGCCATAGGGTGTTGCATTCACTTGGGCGATAGCGTCATCGATGCTTGTATAACGGTAAACGGCAACAACCGGGCCGAAGATCTCCCGCTTGGAGATTTTCGCCGAATCCGGAACCTCTTCGAGCACGGTTGGCGTCACCGTCGCTCGATTTCTTTTCGCCGAACCGGGAACAGCTTCCTCCATCCAACTGGCCACCCGTTCCGCCGCTTCAGTCGAAATCAACGATGAAATATCTGTCGCGTCTTCACTGGGGTGCCCGATTTTCAGCTTCGCCGCTGCATCCTTCAGCCTGTCCGAAATTTGGCGATAAACATCGGCGTGCGCGTAAACCCGCTGCACGGAAATGCAGGTCTGGCCGCTGTGGAGAAATGCGCCGACGGCAGAGCGGCCGATGGCCAGATCAACATCAGATTCCGGGTCGATAATGACGGCGGAGTTGCCACCCAGTTCGAGGGTCACTTTCTTCAAGCCCGAGCTTTGGCGGATCGCCTTCCCCACCTCGACGCTTCCGGTAAACGTGATCATGTTGACGTCCGGGTGCTCCACCATCGCCGCGCCGACGGTTTCTCCCTGGCCGAACAGCAGATTGTAGGCGCCCTTGGGGCATCCGGCTTCCTCCAGCGCCTTGGCCAAAAGAACAGACGATAGCGGCGTCTGTTCAGACGGCTTGTGAACTACCGCATTCCCCGAACCCAACGCCGGTGCCACCTTGTGCAGTGCCAGATTGAAGGGCACGTTAAAGGGTGTAATGGCCGCGATTACGCCCCGAGGCTCGCGGAATGTCATCGCCAGCCGCCCCTTGCCACTGGGGGATGCGTCGATTGGTACCGCCTCGCCGGTCAAGCGCCGTGCTTCGATCGCAGCGGTCAGAACCGTGTCAATAGCTCGATTGGCTTCGATACGCGATTCTTTGATCGGCTTGCCGCTCTCGATCATGATGGTCTCGGCGATCTGAGCCTGCTGGGAACGTAGGATTTCGAGTAGCCGGAACAAAAGGTCGCTGCGCTCTGCGTTCGACATTTCAGCCATCGCCGGAGCTGCCTGCCGGGCCGCCTTCACAGCTTGGTCCACGTGCGCAACACCAGCTTGGGCTACGGTCCCCGTCACGGAGCCGTCGTACGGTAAACGGATTGTCTCCGTCTCTCGGGTGTCGATCCAATCACCGCCGATATAGAGGAGGCCCTTGTCGTTCATGATTCGAACCATCTCCATGCGGTAGCGACTATGTTGCTGAGGTCGCTATGCTGAGGCTTCCAGCCCAGGATGCTCTGAGCGCGGCTGGAGTCCGCAACCAGCCTTGGCGGATCACCGGCGCGGCGTGGCGCGAACTCATGCGGAACCTCCTTACCGGTAACGTCGTGAGCGGTGCGTAGAATCTCCAGGATCGAATTTCCACTACCCGTCCCAATATTGAAGGCACCGGACTTCCCCTTAGCGCGAAGATGCTCCAGTGCCCGGAAGTGGGCGTCTGCCAGATCCAGCACATGTATGTAATCCCGGATTGCGGTGCCGTCCGGCGTGTCGTAGTCAGTGCCGAAAACTTTCAGAGCGGGGATTCGTCCAGCCACCGCCAGCAAGACGTTTGGGATCAGATGAGTTTCGGGGACATGACGTTCCGGCACATGCGCTCCGGTACTTCAATGCAGCGGGAGCCGGACCGCAT
>CAYTVP010000046.1:0-5812 GCA_964441675.1 uncultured Solibacteraceae bacterium
CGCCTTCTCACTCAGCCAGATGAGTCAAAAGGCTATTTCAACAAGTTCCTAGAAAAGCCTTCGCCGTATCTTCGTGCGTAGGGTTGCGTGTGAACGAGGGTTGATTACGTGCATCATTGATGGACCGCGCGAACACTTCTGAATGAGTGAGAATCGAGACCCCATTCAAGTCGGCCATGGTGACGAGCCCCTTGAGGTAAAGATCATAGAGGATACGTTCGAACGTTGACGCGCCAATTTTCTTCTTCACTTCCTTCATATCCTCAGAGATGACTGAGGATCGTAACAAATCCTGAAAGGCAAACCAAGCAGCTGGTGGCGAGTCATTCATGGCGCGGTTACGCCTTGAATAGCTGAAGCTCGAGGCGTTTGTTTTGCCCGAGCGTACCAAATGTTTTACTACGTGATCTCGAATAATTCCGTGGAGGAGAACATCGATGAATGCTGCGTTCCACTCTTCGTCAGAAGGTTCATCCCAAGATGAAAATGCATCTTCTTGTGGGAGTATATTCTCACGTCGAAGTAGGGCGAAATCTCCCTCGTGCTGTTCCGCGGCAGCGAGAAACTTCAGCGTCGATTCCCCAGGTTCTAATCCTTCATTTGCAAAGATCTCTTGTATTTCGGGCGCAGCTGCGCTGACGCAGTAAATACGCTCCGAATAGAGCGTTGCGGTTTTGAGGCAACGAGCGAACTGCTCACCAGTGTCAGGAAATAAGAGGACGTCGGAACCGATCATTCCAGATTGAAAATATCATCGATGCGGCGCAGAACTCTCTAATGCTCGACTCGATTTGATCATCCAGCAACAGCTCTAATCCATTCAGTTACTGTTTCTTTTTACCCTGGGCGGCGACAGCCTCCATGGCAGCCTTCACTTTATCCGGGTCGCCAAGATAGCGTGAGCTCAGCGGCTCTAAGCGTTCGTCGAGCTCATACACCAGAGGCATGCCTGTTGGCACATTCAGCTCGACGATGTCCTCATCGCTGACCTTGTCGAGGAACTTGATCAGCGCGCGTATGGAGTTGCCGTGCGCGGCGATCACCACGCGCTGGCGGCTTTTGATGGCGGGTGCGACGGTATCTTCCCAGAACGGGAGAAACCGCGCGACCGTATCCTTCAAGCATTCCGTCAAGGGGAGTGCTGAAGAGCCGAGCTTCGAATAACGCTCGTCTTTGCCGGGAAAACGCTCGTCGGTTGGCTCGAGCGCGGGAGGCGGAATATCGTAGCTCCGGCGCCAGATCTTCACCTGATCCTCGCCGAATTTCTCGGCGGTTTCCGATTTATTCAGCCCTTGCAGTGCGCCGTAATGGCGCTCATTCAGCCGCCAGGATCGCACCACCGGCAGCCAGAGCTGGTCCAGCTCTTCGAGCGCAATATTCGCCGTGCGGATCGCGCGCTTCAGCACGCTGGTGTAGACGATGTCGAAGCGGAATCCTTCCTCGTTGAGAACTCTGCCGGCTTCGCGCGCTTCCTCTTCGCCTTTGGGCGTGAGATCCACGTCCGTCCATCCCGTGAACCGGTTCTCTTTGTTCCAGGTAGACTCGCCGTGCCGGATCAAAACTAGCTTGTACATGAAACCCGCGGCTCCTACTGTTTGAACGCCTTACGGCCGGGATAGCGCGCGGCCGCGCCGAGCTCTTCTTCGATCCGCAGAAGCTGGTTGTACTTGGCGATGCGATCGGTGCGCGATGCCGAGCCTGTCTTGATCTGTCCGGCATTGGTAGCCACGGCAAGATCGGCGATGAAAGCATCCTCGGTTTCGCCGGAGCGATGCGAAATCATGGAAGTATAGTTGGCGCTGCCGGCGAGCGCGATCGCGTTCATCGTTTCGGTCAGCGTACCGATCTGATTTACCTTGATCAGAATCGAATTGGCAATACCTTTGTCGATGCCCGTTTGCAATCGCTCGGTGTTGGTAACGAACAAATCGTCGCCGACCAGCTGCACCGTCTGCCCCAGTTTGTCGGACAGAAGCTTCCAGCCATCCCAATCGTCTTCGGCCATGCCGTCTTCAATCGAGAGAATCGGATACTTCTTCGCCCAGGATTCCCATAGCGCGGCCATTTGCTCGCTCGTATATTCGCTTTTGTCCGACTTCTGGAAGACGTACTTCTTCGATTTCTTGTCGTAGAACTCGCTGGCCGCGCAGTCGAGCGCGAGAGCCACCTGGGAGCCGGCTTTGTAGCCTGCCTTCTCGATCGCCTCGAGAATCACTTCGATTGCTTCTTCGTTCGATTTCAGGTTCGGAGCAAACCCGCCTTCATCGCCGACCGAGGTGGAATAGCCCTGCTTTTTCAGAACGCTCTTCAGCGTGTGAAAGACTTCGACTCCGGTTCGAAGCGCTTCGGAAAATGAGGAAGCTCCTACCGGCGCGATCATGAATTCCTGCGGGTCGACCGAATTATCTGCATGGGCGCCGCCGTTCAGGATATTCATCATCGGTACCGGCAGTGTTGCTGCGTTCACGCCGCCAAGGTATCGATAGAGCGGCGTGCCCAGGCTTTCGGCGGCCGCGCGCGCCGTGGCCATCGATACAGCCAGCAATGCGTTTGCGCCGAGCTTTGCTTTGTTCGGAGTGCCGTCCAGCTCGATTAACTTCTGATCGATCGCAATCTGGTCGGTTGCATCCCAGCCAGTCAGGGCATTGGCGATTTCTTTGTTGATGTGCCCGGCAGCTTTTTGCGTACCTTTGCCGAGGTAGCGGCTCTTGTCGCCGTCGCGTAGTTCGACAGCCTCGTGTTCACCGGTCGAGGCGCCAGATGGCACCGCGGCACGGCCGACAGTGCCGTCGATTAGAATGACGTCGGCCTCGACGGTGGGATTGCCGCGGGAGTCGAGAATTTCCCGGCCTGTAACGTGTACGATTTCGCTCATGGATCTTGTGTTCTGTAAATGATCGCCTGACGGCGATTTCTCCTATTCTGGCATGTACTCGAATGGAGAAACCCTCTTGAAGAACATCAGGCACTCGGCGTATACTCAGATTTCCAGTGCACAGCGTTTACGCCAACTCGTTTCGATTTTGGTTCTGGGGCATCCAGCGAACCTGACGAGTGCGGAATCGCAACTGAGATAGAAAGACCGGCGGCCCACTCGAAAGAGTGGGCCTTTTTGATTTTAGAGGCAGGGAACTATGGTGATTTCACTCAAACGGGGCGTGTCGGCTTCCGAAATTGACGAGGTGTGCGATCGGATTCGGAGCTTCGGCTACCGCATTCATGAAAGCGTGGGCGCCGAGCGGGTCGTGATCGGCGCGGTGGGTATCGGCGATGTTACAGGGTGCCTGGAATCTCTCCGGGCGATGACGCAGGTGGAGCGTGCCGTCAGGATTTCAGCTCCCTATAAGTTTGTCAGCCGGGAATATAAAGAGTCGCCAACGGTGATTTCGATTCCCGTGAAAGGCCGCCGGCCGGTGGAGATCGGCGGCGAGGAATTTGTGATGATGGCCGGTCCTTGCTCGGTCGAAAGCGAAGAGCAAATCCTTGCCAGCGCGGAGGCAGTTCGGGCGGCCGGGGCGCAAATGCTGCGCGGCGGAGCTTTCAAGCCTCGAACTTCGCCGTACGATTTTCAAGGTCTCGAGGCCGATGGACTGCGCCTTCTGGCGAAGGCGCGTGAATTGACCGGTCTCGCGGTTGTCACCGAAGTGATGTCGGATCGCGATGTGCCGCTGGTGGCCGAGTACGCCGATGTGCTGCAGATCGGTGCCCGGAATATGCAAAATTTCGCGCTTCTCAAAGAGCTTGGCCGCTGCGGCCGCCCGGTGCTATTGAAGCGCGGTATGAGCTCGTCGATCCGCGAATGGCTGATGTCCGCCGAGTACATTCTTGCTCATGGCAATCCGCAGGTAATTCTGTGCGAGCGTGGAATCCGGACGTTTGAAACCGCGACTCGCAACACCTGCGACATCGTCGCAATCTCGGTGCTGAAAGAGATGACACATTTGCCGGTGGTTCTCGATCCCAGCCATGCCACCGGAAAACGTAGCCTGGTGTCGGGGCTCTGTCGTGCCGGTGTGGCCATCGGCGCGGATGGCTTGATTGTCGAAGCTCATCCCAGGCCTGACATGGCGGTGTCCGATGGCGCGCAGTCGCTCGATACGAAAGAGTTTGCAAAGCTGATGAGGGACCTGGCGCCATACGTCGAGTTGTGGAAGGCATCGCGTGCGCAGCAAATGGTAGAGGTTTGACGCGGTAACAGGATAGGCTAAGGCAATGGAGTTCCGTTTGGGCCCATGGCCGCTGGCTCTTGGTCTGATTGGGACCTGTGGTTTGGTGCTGGCGGGAATCTGGTGGTACAAATCGGCAGCCCCGCAGCCGCTCTCCGCCCTTGTTGAGCATATGCCTCCCGCCGCCGGAATCATTGTCGGCGTGGATGTGCGCGCGCTCAGGGAGCACGGAATACTGGACCGTCTGGCCGGACCAGGCGCGCTCGAGCAGCCGGATTACCGCAACTTTGTCGAGCAGACTGCATTCAACTATCGGACCGATCTCGATTATGTTGTTCTCGGTCTTTCGCAGAGTGCCAATTACTACCTGGCCCGCGGCAGGTTCCACTGGAGCTCGGTTCTCCAGTACGCGCAGCATAACGGAGGGTCGTGCAACTTTGCATTCTGCCGGATCGCCACAGAATCCGGCCGGGAAATGGCCTATTTCCCGCATCGCTCCGATGTTCTGGCGATGGCCGTCAGCGATGAAAGCTGGATCGCCGATCAGCTTCAGCGTCAGGAGCACCGCAGACAGAAAATCGATTGCCCAAGCGTCCCGGTCTGGATACTTGCCCAGAAGCAGGTAATCGAAAAGCCGGCGCTTGGTCCTTCCGGCATGGTTCCCCTTCTTACCTTGTTCCGCGGCGCGGAGCAGGCGATGCTTACGATGGATTTTCGCGACGCATCGCTCGATCTGCGGCTTCAGGCAAATTGCCCTTCGCCCGCGATGGCTCGCGTGCTGCTCGATCGTTTGTCAACGGCGTTGAGACATCTCAACGAGGCTGCGCCCAATGAACCGGGCCTCGATCGCGAACCCACGCTTGCCTCGGCGCTTGCGGCCGCCAAGCTTTCGGTTAAGGATAATCAAGTGCAGGCTGCCTGGACGGCGGATTCTAAAATCCTGGACGAGCTTACCCGCGCCAACTGACCGGCGGCCTTACCGGACGCCTCCCATCAGCCGTGTGATCGGCCGTGCTGCCAATACCAGAAGCACTGCGGACACAATTCCGAAAAGCGCCACTGCGCCGAACAGCGAATCGAGCGGGTACGATTCGTAAAAAGATGCCAGGCGGCCTCCCAGGTAATTCCCCATTGCATTGGAAAGAAACCAGACGCCCATCATGAATCCGGCAACACGCGCGGGTGCCAGCTTTGTGGTGGCGCTTAAGCCGACCGGGCTGAGAAACAACTCGCCCAGGGTGTGCAGAAAATATGTGCCGGCCAGCCACAACGGACTGACCTTGGCTCCCGTCGCCGCCTGTTGCGCCGCCGGTATCAGAAGGGCGAACCCAAGCGCTACAAAGAGCAGACCCAGCGAGAACTTCCAGACCGGTGCCGGATCGCGCGAGCCCAACTTCACCCATAGCCACGCAAGCAGCGGCGCCAAGCCGAACAGGAACAGAGAGTTGAGTGACTGAAAGTAACTGGCAGGAAATGCGTAGCCGAAGATCCGATTGTCGGTATCCCGGTCCGCAAACAGGTTCAGCGTCGAGCCCGCCTGTTCAAAGCTGGACCAGAAAAGGGTAGCCGCGGCCACCAGGACAGCTATTACAATTAAGCGGTTTCGCTCTACCTTCGTCCACTTCCCTGCGGTGAATATGAAAGCG
>CAYTVP010000046.1:5822-17165 GCA_964441675.1 uncultured Solibacteraceae bacterium
AGTACCAGTACGATCAGGCCAAAGGCAAAGATTCCTAACTACTGCTTATGGCGGGCGTGGTCTTTCAATGACGCCGGTGGGGTAGGGTAGCGGCCGGTGTCCCCGAGACGTGATCTGCCCAGGTGGTACTGAATCAGCCCAGCGGTCATCCCGGCTCCGGCAATGAAGAAGCCGAACCGCCAATGGACGTTATCGGCTGCGGTTCCGCAGGCGAGCGGCGCGAGAAAAGCTCCGAGATTGATCCCAATGTAAAAAATGGAGAAACCGGAATCCCGTCTGGGATCACCCTCCCGGTAAAGCTGCCCCACCATCGTGGATACGTTTGGTTTCAGCAAGCCTGTACCGGCGGCGATCACTGCGAGGCCGGCGTAGAATGCAGTAAGTCCCGGCGAGGACAGAAGGAACTGGCCCGCAGCAATTAAGATCCCGCCGTAGAGCACAGCCTTCCGCTGGCCGATGAACCGGTCGGCAATCCAGCCTCCGGGTAGAGCGGACAAGTAGGCCCCCGCCGTGTAAATACCGTAGATTGCCCCGGCGTTTACAACTGTAAAGCCAAGCCCTCCGGCAGCTGTTGGAGCGGTCATGTACAGGATCAGGAGGGCGCGCATCCCGTAATAGCTGAAGCGTTCCCACATCTCTGTGAAAAATAAGGTAGAAAGGCCAGCCGGGTGTCGAAAAAAGGTCTTGGCAGAAGGATCGGTCATCGGAAGTGAAAACGCGAACAGGCACTAGATTACAATTAGCTGACAAAAAAGGTGTTACAGAACCCGGGCATAGTACTCTCAACTTTCTGAGAATACAAAGAATTTCGTAGCCCACGTAACCCTCTTATGCTATACAAGAGAGGAGGTCAATAACTAAAACAACATGACTGTCCGCCAATTCGCCTTATCTCTGGTGGCGCTTACAGCTCTCCCTTTCTCTGCATCGGCGACGATTATTTTCGCGACGCCGAACGTTGAACTGGACACACCTACAATCACTTATCAGGCCAACGGTATCCAGGATGACCGCATCCACGCATGGGCAGAGAGAACTGCCTATGACAATGACGTAGAGTTTACAGTTGAGGGTGGGGAGTCCATCAGCATCGGGAAAAGGGTTGACAGCTATTACTTTTATTACAATCCTGCATCGACCAGTTCGATCACTGCGTCGTTCGCCTTCAGTTCAAATATCCTTGGTGTAGTCGTCTACTCCGCAGGCTTGGCGAATTCCGACCACTTCCGTGTTGCACCGGCTCCGTACGCGGCTGGCAACCCGGCTTTCGCTTCTCGCGGGTTCGGAACGCAAGATGACTCATACGTGATCTCGCCGGATGGCAAAACGCTCACGGTTTCCCTGAACGCTGGTAACCCTGGCGATCAGTTCCGCGTAATCACTCTTTCGGATATACTGCATACGCCGGAGCCGACCACTCTCGGACTGGTCGGTGGCGCTTGCATCGCGCTTGCCCTGCTCGGCCGGCGCCGGAAAACCGCAAAATAATCGGTATACAGTTCAGTTTCAGTCAGGGCGGCGCGTTCTCAAGACGCGCCGCTCTTCGTTTTTGGAGGCTCGCTTCGCGTGCCTGAGCTTCCGGACGTCGAGGTCTACCGTGCGGCGCTTGAGCCGCGCATTCTGGAGCGGACACTGTTGAATGTCCGCATTGGTTCGCCGTTTCTGGTGAGATCGGCTCAGCCACCGATTGCCGATACTTTTGGCCATCGCGTTCAAGCTATCCGGCGTGTCGGCAAACGCTTGGCCATTGGCATAGATAACGGACTGTGGCTCGTACTCCATCTGATGATTGCGGGACGACTGCACTGGAAGCTTCGGTCACCCAATCTCTCGAATCGCCGCCAACTGGCTGTCTTCGATTTCGAAAGCGGGAGCCTGCTGCTGACTGAGGCGGGAACCCAGCGCCGCGCTTCGCTGCACATCGTCCGGAATCTGGCTGATGTGGATCCCGGCGGTATTGAGGTCTTTGATGCGTCTCCAGCCGAATTCGCCCGCCGTCTTGCGGAAGAGAACCATACGCTGAAGCGAGCCTTAACCGACCCGCGCGTGTTCAGCGGAATCGGCAATGCTTACTCCGATGAGATTCTTCACCGGGCGCGCTTATCGCCCATTGCCATGACGCAGAAGCTGACGGGGGAGGAAATCACGCGCCTTCACGATGCTGCGCGGGAGACCCTTAAAGACTGGACCGAACGGCTGCTCGCCGAGTACGGAGAGGCATTTCCGGAAGGAGTCACCGCGTTCCGGCCTGGAATGGCCGTTCACGGGCGTTATGGCGAGCCGTGTCCAACGTGTGGCGGGAAGGTTGCCAGAATCCGCTACGCGAGCAATGAGACCAACTACTGCCCCGCCTGCCAGACCGGTGGACGATTGCTCGCGGACCGATCGTTATCCCGGCTATTGAAGGGGGATTGGCCTCGAACCGCTGACGAGCTCGAGATGCGCTTCAGCGCGTCACGATCAGTTCTCGAAGATACTCGCGGGACAGAAAAAACTTGACTGCGGAGAAGTTGCCGAAGGTCCGCTCCAGATTCCGGTTGGTGAACGGATGAGTCATTTCGCGCCAGCCGCGCGGGACGACGTGCACGGAACTGGCGGACTCGATTCGGTAGGAGTTGATCGGCAGATGCTGTACCCGCTCCAACGAAGGGAAAAAGACGAAGACCTGCGCGCCGGGATCGAGCAGCCTATGCAAATGTCTGACCGCCGTATCCAATAACGGTGGCTGTAAGAACTGGAGCGTATCCCACACCAGCGCGCCGTCGAAAGTTCCTGGAAGACTGCCTAAGGTTTCTTCAAAGAACCTGTGCGACAGCTCTTCGTCGGCTTGCCGTGCATAGAAATCGTCTCCCGTACCGAAGATGGTTTCCATGCTCGTGATCAAATCCTCGCAATAGAGATGATGCCCGAGCTGCAGGACAAAATTGATGTTGGCCTGGCTGGCGCCCGACAAGTCGAGAATGCGAAGATTCGCCCGATTCTCGAGTGTTCCGAAAAATTGCGCTAGTGCTGGGCTGGGGCGTGTGTGAGGACGTTCAAGGGGTGGCGGCGGAGGCTTATCTGTCGCCGGATGTCGGGTCCGGTTGCCGCCTGCATCGGGCGTAACCGATCGTCCGAATAACGCGTTCAGCGCATCCCGTAGCATTCTGGTTACCCCCTGATAGCCGGTTTGCGCAAGACCTGAGCTATCGCTTTACTTCCGAGAGGGTCTGCTGCGCGGGTGATGCCGCCGCGGAATTCACTCCCGCCGTGGCAGTGGACTGTTGCGGCTTGACGGGGGCTGGTTTCGCTTCTGGAGCCTGGCCCTGTTTGGGGTCGCTCTTGACGATGTCGATGTTGCCCTTAAAAACGGCGCCGTCCTCGATCACTATGCGCGCCGTGCGAATATCGCCAAGCAGTTTTCCGTCTTTACGAATGTCTACACGTTCGACAGTTTCGACATTCCCTTGCACGGAACCCATGATGACCACTTCGCGGGCGTGGATTGCGGCTTTCACTCTGCCGTTGGGGCCGATTGTCAGTTTACCTTCGGCGAGATCGATGTTCCCGTCGATCTCGCCGTCGATATAGAGATCCTCGCGGCTGTAAATCTGCCCGGTGATCGTGACGTTTTTGCCGACGGAAGATGGGCCGCGCTGTTGTTCGAATTCGGGGCGATAGGCTGGCGATGCCATTTTTGCTCCTTGACTGAACGCCGGCGGTTGCGCCGGCGGGTGGACGGGATGAACCGTTGGTTTCGGCGAATCCTCGTCCTTTCTCCGATTCCACATTGTAAGTGAACTCCTAATTTTCAAAGTTTCATCATATGGGGCTGAACGATAAAAGGCAAACAGAAATGGAAACATAACGAGACAGAATGTTTTAGTAGGAAAGTTTCCGCCCGGAGGGAAAGGCGGGATAATGAAAGCGGTGTCGCGAGTTAAAGACCTCGAAGCACAACTGGAGCGCGCGGAGCAACAGTTGCGCTTATTTCAGCAGATCAGCCGGTTCATGGTGCGTGAGATGACCCTTCCGGACATCCTGAAGGGAATCAATAGCCTCATCGTCGACTTCATGGGCTGCGATTCGTGTTTGATCTATTTGATCGACGGAGACGAACTGGTCCTTTGTTCGTCGAACAAGACTCCGGATGCGCTGGGAAAGGTCCGGTTGAAGCTTTCCGAAGGGCTGACGGGCTGGGTGGCGCGCGAGCGCAGGCTTCTGTCGCTTTCCCAGGAAGCCTTTCTCGACAAGCGATTCAAGAAGTTTTCGGCTTTGCCGGAAGATACCTTCGAAGCGTTTCTTTCCGCGCCAATTATCGCGCGCGGCCGCGTGGTGGGCGTGATCAATGTTCAGCACCGGTTGCCGCATCAGCATAGCGGCGCGGAGATGGAGTTGCTGACAACGGTCGCCGAGCAGATCGGCACGTTATTGCTGCTTGCACGTGTAGAACCCGCGGCTATCGAAGCGGCTAATCATGTCGAGTTGATCTTCCCCACCACGGCGGCGTCATGACTCGGTTTGGCGCGGCATTCCGCGGAAGATTGGTTCATGCCACAGCTGTGCTCTTGCTTTGGTTTTTTTTCTGCGCCGCGACGCAGGCGCAATCAAAGTTCGAGATCCGGTACTTCTACGACAAACATGAATCCGAATTGAACATTCGCGAGATGAAGTTCCTGTCTGCCGGGAACGCGATTGCGGTTGCGATTCTTCAGGAAAAGGGCCGGACAAAGGGCGCCCTGGTTGTGTCCCGCGACGGTGGTACGTCCTGGAATGTTCAGGAGTTCCAGGAAGTCCCTCGAAGCCTCTTCTTCCTGGATGATTCGCTGGGCTGGATTGTTACCGAGAAGGGCATCTGGCGATCCGAGGAGGGCGGACGCTCCTGGCGCAAAGTGAAGTCGATCAAAAACATCCTGCGGGTTTACTTTTGGGATGCAAATCGCGGAATAGCGGTCGGAGTGCCAAAGGTATTTTTATCTACTACGGATGGAGGAAAGAACTGGACGAAGGTGCCCGCCGGCGCCGCTCCCGAAACAACGGAGGAGCACACCGCCTATACTCATATCGCGTTCGCCGATGCGAAAAACGGATTGGTAGCCGGCTTTTCGCTGCCGCCGCGCCGCAGCCAGAGCGACCTTCCCGCCTGGATGGACCCGGAAGAAGCTAAGAAGCGCAGACAGCTACCGGGATTGCTGATCCTCCTCGAAACGCACGACGGCGGCCTTCAGTGGAAGACAGCAGTCAGTTCCGTGTTCGGACGCATCGGCAGCCTGCGGCTTTCGAAGCGAACCGGCATCGCTGTTCTGGAGTTCGACGATTCCTTCGAATGGCCCAGCGAAGTATACCGTCTTACCTTTGGAACCGGCGCGAGCCTGCGGATTTTCCGCGAGAAGAACCGGTTAGTGACGGATGCGCTTTTCTCATCCGATGGTTCGGCGTATCTTGCCGCCATCGAGCCGCCGACGCCGCTGCGGGGAATCCCCATTCCCGGCAAAATCAAGATTCTTCGTGCCGAAGGTCCGGAATTCACTAAGTGGCAGGAGATCGAAGCCGACTATCGCGCTGAGGGCCGCCGCGTATCGCTCGCCCAGAGCCCGGACGGGACGGTCTGGGCTGCGACGGACCTGGGCATGATCCTATCGCTCAAGCCGCCGGCCAATTAAAACAGTTTCAACAAGTGCTGTTTTATTCACAAATAATCCAAGCAGTACGTACTATAGCTTGTTGAATCAAAAGAGTTAAAATCCTCTTGAAAAGTACTAGAATGAGCTGATTTTCTTTGACTACAATTTGGTTTCGGCGCATACTGAGTCAGGTTCCAAGAGGTTGATGGAATCGGTTAGCTGAGCGGTTCGAGGCGAGCCTGAAACGGTGATCCTGGAGGCAAGTGGTAATGCGCTGCCTTTAGGGGAGCGAAGGGAAATCGGTCGAATTGAATCAGCAGGCTGACTGACCAGTGCTTGGCCGGGACGTCGAGTTTGAAGGGAAGAACCGATGAGGTTGGACCCGGCGAATGAGTAACGGTTCAGGAAAAGGTCGGTGGCTTGATCGTGATGTGGCAGTAACGGGTGAAGAACAATGACCCGCCCCTGAGTGAATAACTTGAGGTGGAGAGTTCAACACGGACCGGATTGCGATGACAGGATCAGGCAAGTGCGAAGCATTTACCGGGAGCAGTGACCCGTTGCAGAAAACAAGAGCTGGAAGCGGCTTTTGAAGACAGCGGCGAGTGAAAGGTCGATGCGAGCATACAGCCTCGGTTTTCGCGATTGGTAGAAGTAGTACCGCCGTCGATGTTGCGTTTGGGAAATCCAAATGTAGCTGAGAACGTACTACTAATCTTCCAGTCCGCTTGCCGCCAATGTTTTCGCCGAGCTAGCCGGTGGGAAAACGAACCGCGATCCAAAGGTCACTTGGAACCTTTTCTCTTTCTCGATCCCGCCGTTCTCGCGTTCGGCGTGTTCTATTTCACTGTCGGTTCCAGTTTTCTCTGAGCGACATAATCGTCGCGATAGCTTCGAAACGCTTCCAACAAACGTGGCGTCACCACGGGGTCTTTTTCCTTCAACGTCAAGCCTTCAATGTGGCTGACTCGCAAAAGATCGCGAGTTGTCGAAGTAATGAACACTTCATCGGCCTCTTCGAGATCCGATGTCGTTAACGTTCGTTCGGATAGCGTGATCCCGGGAACCCGGATCTCTTCTAGAAGTATGGCCCGGGTAACGCCCGGCAGGCATCCGGATGAGGTAGGCGGAGTGATCACGTAGTCGCCGAAAACCGCAAAGATATTTGCCGAAGTACATTCGGAAACCCTGCCGCGCTCATTTATCAGGACAACTTCGTCGAAGCCGCGCTCGCGGGCCTGCTCGAGAAGAATCAGATTGAATGACCAGGACAGCATCTTTGTTCCAGCAAACATCTGATCCGCTATGCGCACCTTCGCCACGCTATCCAGACGTACGGAGTTGCCCCAATCGGCCAACTCTTTGGTAAAGGCGATGATGTCGAAGGGACGATCGATACCCGGCGCGTCAAATTGACCGCCTTTGTTGCGGACAATCGAAACCCGCAAGGTCGCATTCTGAGCCTGATTCGCTTCGACAAGCTGAAGAAGCTGGGCCTCGAGTTCTGGTGCGGAGTCAGGGAAGGGAACACGCAGCAGCGCCGCGTCCCGCTTCATTCGCGCCCAATGCCGTTCGTAACCAAAAAGAACGCCGTCCGTTACGCGAAGCGTGCTGAATACGCCCCATCCGTTCAGAAGGCCGACCTGTCCCGGGTTCAGGCAAGCATCGGTAGAACTGCGAATCTTGCCATTGTGAAGCAAAAGCGGATGCATCTCTGTTTCAAGGTTAGCGTGACTGGAGATACGATGGAGATTGAAGCCGGACGTGCTTGTCGTAGGAGCGGGAATCATCGGATTGTCGGTCGCCCGCTATCTGCAATCGCATGGTTTCGATGTCGTGGTTGTGGACCAGGGAAAGGCGGCTTCCGAGGCCAGTTGGGCCGGCGCAGGCATGCTGGCGCCCTATGGCGAGGCGCTTCCGAACCAGTATTGGAGCAGTCTGGCTCATCAATCTCTGAACCAATATCCATCCTGGGTTGCGCAGCTCAGCGCGCTTTCCGGTGAGTCTATCGATTTTCAGATCTGCGGCTCGGAGCGGATCGAGCAGGGCGCGGTTACATCATTTCCGGATGAAGCGGTCGTCGACCCGCGCGATGTCTGCCGTGCTCTGCAGTATGGACTCGACATACGAGAGGGTGTCCACATCACCGCTGTTTCAGACAGTGACGCCCGCGCTGTTGTTGTTGCTGCCGGTGCCTGGAGTGGCGGGATTGCCGGGCTACCTGCAACCGTTCCAGTGAAGGGATGGCTGATTGCCTACGATATGCCGCCCGGCTCGTTGGGTCCCATACGGCGCTCCGGGCATACATATCTCCTGCAGCGAACAGGCGGCTTGACCATTGCAGGGTCGACGGAGGAATACGTTGGATTCGATCGGTCGTTCGATCCGGAAGCCGTGGCCGATCTGGAGCGCCGCGCTTCCGCGCTGTGGCCGGAGCTGGCCGGCAAGCGCCCGGTCGACGTGTGGTGCGGGTTCCGCCCTGGGACGCCCACGGGTATTCCCGAAGTCGGACGGCTGCCGGGAACGCGAATCTGGCTCGCGTATGGACACTATCGAAACGGCATTCTATTAGCGCCTGTCACCGCGGAGCTGATTGGGCAGAGCATCATCGCCAGTTTTGAAACGGGTTCACCTGCCCCCGCTGTACGTCCTTAACCCCGTCGGCGATTCTCTTTCGACGCTTCATCAATGTGTCGCACAGCTTCTCGATCGCCGGAGCATCTTCGTCGATCCACGCCGGCGGCAGCGTCCGTACTGCTTCGTCGAGGGCTTCTACCGGAAAATTCGCGACCTGGCTGAGCCACGGCTCAAAAGAATCGATCGAGGTGACGGCCTCGTAGACAAGATGCCGGAAATAGATGCTGTGCATCGGAGCATCTGCGAAGTCCCAGTGCGGACCGTTGAATATGTAGCCATGATCGATCATCTGAGCGAGAAAGGCCTTTTTCAGCGGATGTTGATCGGTGCCGGCCGCCAGCTCCTTTAGATGCGCCCGGAAGAAGACCGCCTGCCGCGCGTCGCTGTTTCCCAGCCAGCGGTCGGCAACCAGCGCTGCGCGGAAGTGGTCGAGATTATGGACGTTGGCGAGCAGCGGATCGGGCAGGAAGTCGTACACGGCGAGGCGATCGGGGTGGCCGGGAAATCGCGACCCGAAATGCCAGCCGGACTCGGGGGCGATTCGCTTCATACCAAGCTGGATATAGATGCCCGGGTTTGCTTCGAGAAACTCGTCCGTGAACTCGATAATCGCCGTAGCCGGCGCGTGGATTCGGAGCTGCTCAAACACTCGCGCCGCAATCCATTCGTTGATGAGGATCCGGCGGTGTTGCGGATTATTCCGGAACTTGACGACGTAGTGATTGCCGTCGGCGGCTTCCACCAGGTGAGCCTGCGCTCCGCCACGCATTTTGCGCAAGAACGTTCGTGCGTGTACAGGCATCGAAGCGTGTGGGGTAAATTAGAAGTTTATCGAAGCGGTATCAGATACCCAAGGAGAGATTGATTGGCTGACGAAGATAAGAATTCAAAGCAGGCAGAGACTCGCGATGGTGTGGCGCTGGAGTTGATGAAGTTCATCGCCGTCACCACCGGATACGGACGAGGCTCTCAAACAACCGGCTTCTCTTCGGGTAAGGGTGGAAGCCGCAGCCCGGAAGAATACGCTGACGCGCTCTTAGAGCTCTTCGAGCGTTGCCGGACTGCGGTCTACAAGCGCTAGCGCTTTTTCTTTGCGGGCGCCTTCTTCGCAGCCGGACGCTTAGCGGCCGTTTTCTTCTTGGCGGGCGCCTTCTTGGCCGGATTCTTCTTGACCGCGCCCTTCTTGGCTACTGTCTTTTTGGCAGTAGTCTTCTTCGCTGGGGCTGCCTTTGCCGGAGCTTTCTTCTTCACCGGGCTCTTGGCCGCTGCCTTTCGTGCTGCCGGTGCCGCCTTCTTAGTTGTGGCGTTTTTCGCTGAAGCAGAAGCTGCTCCAGACTTTTTTGCGGGAGCGCGGCGTACCGCCGCTTTCTTTGCTGGCATTTTGATTGGTTGTGGTGCGAGCGGCGGAGTAGCCGCCACGATCGTTTCCTCCGTGTAAGTTACCGTGGACGGGACGTCCGTCCCCGGCTCAGATGTGCTTGAGGGCTCAGGCTGCATCGCGGGAGAGTCATCGTCAAAGACGTCTTCGTCATCGCCCTCTTTGCGAAACTCGCTAATTTCGGCTTCGACTTCGACGTGTTCATCTTCGTGTTCATAGTCATCCCAGTCAGAATCGGGATGCAGGCGAAAACAGCGCATGACGGAATCCACTATTACACAAACCGGCTTTCGACGAAAGTCATTGATTGCATTAGCGCGCGTTGGCGCGGCTGGAACCGCGCTGCACCACGCCGCGTTGAACGGCGGGACGCGCGCCAGCCTTGGTCTTCGCCTTTGTGGCCGTTCGGCTGGACGCAGACGATTTGCGCCGTACCGCCTGCCGGGCGGGCACTTCCTTCGAAGCCGGGACGATCAGCATATCGCCCTCGGCCACGGAATCCATGCTGTAGCTGTTGTTCTGGGCGAGAAGCGTCTTTAGCGACGTTTTGTAAGTCTGCGCAATCTCGCTGAGGCTTTCGCCTGGCTTGACCCGGTGAATACGATAGCTGGCGCGCTGGGCGACCGGGACGGTCTCGATGGCGGCCACGATTTCGGGCAATTGCCCGCGGGGAATCCGAACCTCATGCCCTGCCGGCGCAATCGATCGCAGCAACGCGGGATTCAGATCGCGAATTCCGGAGACGGGAAGGTCGGCGGCGCCGGCTATCAATTCGATATTTGTCGGCGATTCCACTTTCAGGACGTCATACTCCAGCGCGGGCGCCGGATCATCGAGCACGATGCCATACTCGGCGGCATTCGTGGCAACGATCGTCATGGCCACAATGATCGGCACGTAGTTAGAGGTTTCTTTCGGAATTGCACCACGCCGCCGCAGCTCCCAGTAGTCGGCATACCCGGTGCGCTCGACGGCCCGCGCAACGCAGCCGGGCCCGCAGTTGTACGCCGCCATGGCAAGGTACCAATCGCCAAACTCCTCATATAGGTCCTTCAGGTGACGTGCGGCGGCGCGCGTCGACTTCTCCGGGTCCAGTCGAAGATCGACGTACCGGTCCTGGCTCAGCCCGTATTCGTTTCCGCGCCAGCTCACAAATTGCCACATTCCACACGCGGCCCGGTAAGATCGGGCACGAGGTAGAAACCCGGACTCGGCTTGCGCCAGGTAGATCAGCTCCTGCGGGACGCCTTCTTCGGCGAGAATCCGCTGAATCATCGGGCGGTACCGTGTTGACCGCCGCCATCCGTTGATCAGCGTATTCCGGCCCAGCTTGGTGGAAGAGAAATAGTTGATGTAGCCGAGGACGGCATCGTTGGTTTCGAGCGGAATCTGGCTGATCATGCCGGACACCTGATGGCGCGCCAGACCCTTCTGTTTCGGATCCAGGGGAAATGTCAGTTCGCGAATTTCGTCGAGAGGCGCCTGGTCGAATTGATTTTCCCTCGGCTCGGCCGACCCGAGGTCGTCGAGATCGTAGCGGGAGATCAGATCTACCAGTTCCTCCAGCCGGCGCTCCACTTGAGAGCGGTCAACGGCGTCGGCGGGAGTATTGAGCAGCAGCTCGACGGCCCGGTCAAACTGGGCTCGCGACTCGTCGTGGCGCCCGTCCTGGAGCAGCCTTTTGCCCTCCTGAAAATATCCTTGGGCGCGTTCCAGCCGTTCCTG
>CAYTVP010000047.1:0-2987 GCA_964441675.1 uncultured Solibacteraceae bacterium
GCGACCGTCGCCGATATCGAGCGGGGAGGAGTATTCGCCTCAATACTGGGAACTCTCAGCCTGGTGCCGCCAGAGCATCGCGCGTTGTTTCGAGCGTTCGCGGTAAATCGCTTCCGCGGCGATCCGGCCCTGTTTGCCGATGGTGTGCGAATCCTGGAGGAGCGCTCCAGGCTTCCTTGCCTGGGCGTGTTCCCTTATGCGGGAGAGATACGGCTCGATGCGGAAGATTCGCTTGCGGAAATGCCGGCGGCACGAGACAGCCACGCCGCAACGATAGCCATCATCCGATTTCCTCATCTCTCAAACAGCACCGACTTCCAGCATTTAAGTCACGCCCATTGGATCGACCAGCCGGTCCGCAACACGTACAGCCACATCGTTCTACCGGGAACAAAATCAACGCTTGCGGATCTGGCGTGGCTTCGCCGCACCGGCCTCGCGGATTGGATCGCCAGCCAGCACCGGGCCGGAGCGTCGGTTACGGGAATCTGTGGCGGTTATCAGATGCTCGGTAGGAGGATCGATGATCCGGATGGTGCTGATGGCGCGGCCGCCTCGGCGGATGGGCTTGGCTTGCTGCAGGTTGCGACAACCATGGAGGCCGAAAAGACAACGGTGCGGTGCCGCGCGACGCGGGGCGGGACGGATTTCGATGCCTATGAGATTCACATGGGCCGCACCGTGCACTTACGGCCGATCCAGCCTTTCGCAATGCTGGACTGCGGAACTCCAGAAGGCGCGGTCGAGGGCAGGGTTGCGGGAACTTATCTGCACGGCGCGCTCGAATCGCCTGATGTCCTCGCGCAGTTGTTCGGCTCAGGACCCGATGCCGCTGCCACAAAGAACGAACATTACGATGCGTTGGCCGATTGGCTGGAGGCGCACGCGTCCCTACCGGCGATGGCCGCGCTACTGGACCAATAGCGCCAGCCGCAGAAAATCTCAGCAGCACGCGTTAAAACGTAATAGCCAGCACTGAGTCGAGTTGATTGCGTCGAATTTCGTTGGGGGCCGTGTTGCCGTTCGGGTCGTGAGCGGCTCCCCAATGAGAAAAGCGCAATCCGGGCTCAAAATTGAATCCATGCCATTTGATGCGCACTCCCGCACCTCCCGTGACTCCATATGTTGACAGCCAGGCTCCGATTTGCTGAGGAAGGCGAAACGACGGTCCAGCCTCCACAAACGGCTGTATCGCGTGGCTTCCGAATCGATACTTCAGCAGGATGGGAAACTGCCAGAGCACTGCGGACTTTGCTTCAAATGAGATTTGAATGCGCTGCGGCGTTCCGTCCGGTCGGGTGATCGTGAACGTTTCGCGAAATCGGACTTGCCGGTAAGTGGCTTCGCCGAGGATGCTCCAATGGTCTGTCAGACTCACATCGACGTGCGGGCCGACGAACCAACTTCGGAGATACTCGCGGCTGAATCCCGTCACCGGCGAGAGATCCCGCGCCGGCACATTGAGCATGAAGCCGCCAGCCACTCCCAAGCTGACGCGTTGCCCCAAGGGATGCCGATTGCTTACGGCGTCATGGCTCACGGCCAGCAGGATTTCCAGTTGATCCTGCTTGGACTGCACGCCGGTGCCGGAATCGCGTGCCCACCGGGTGTACCGGAGCGTCGGAGAGAATCGGAAACCATGCGTTTGAACGTCGAACCCCGTGCCGGCGCTGAAGCCGGTATGCGACGGACGTGTGTTGAGATTTCCGGTAGTGCGGAACGAAGGTCCTCCTTCGAGAAAAGGAGCGACCGATCCGATAGGCAATCGATACTTGGCCAGAATCGGAAACTCCCAAGTCACCGTGGGCACTTGTCCCTGAAGATGAAGCCGGCGATATATCGCATTCGACTCGAGCGAGAACCGGTCGTTGAAGCTCCAGCCCAGAGTAGGGCCGCCGATTACCGATCGCGACCCGCTGCTTGCACTAAAGGGAGGCAAGAAAACAATCGTGCCGTCCGGGAGGGTAATCGTCCCGCCGGGCTCAAGATACGACGAATAGTCGGGCGTCAATGCGGTTCCGCCAATCGCGCCCAGCCGTAGATTTTGCGCGGCGAGCGAATCGCCGACGAGCATCACGCCCAGCAGCATGAACGCCCACCGGCCGCGACGTTTGATGGTGGAGCGCTTGGGTCGCGAGAACAAAACCCAGTGACGTCACGAGCAAGAATAGCGTTTCAAGGAAAAGCCGCAGCGACATTCTCAACGGCCAGATACAATGTGGCCGGATGAACCGACGCCTTTTTCTCGCTGCAGGGCTGGGCGCAGCGGCGTGCAATCGCCGCGAACTTACTCCTATTCCCGTACGTCTTGGCTTGGCTTCGGCCGACCTGATTTACAATCTCCCCGTTGTCCTGGCGGAGCAACTTGATTTTTACAAAGAGGCCGGATTGGATCTCGAGCTGAAAGAAGGCCTGCTGGACGAGGATTCGGTGAAGGGCCTGCGCGAATCGACACTCGACGTGGCATCCGGCTTCTATGGTTCCGTCCTGGCGAACAGCACGGAAGAGTTGGAGCTGAAGGCGTTTCTGAATCTTCAACGCTATCCGGGCATGGTATTAGTTGCCTCTCCCAAAAGCCGCACCCCACGAAGCCGGCTGCAGGATCTTCGCGGAGCGCGTGCCGGGATGCTGGCATCCGAAAGCGAATCGCATGACTTTTTGCATCAGGTTCTGAGGCGGATTGGGCTGCCGCAAGACTCGGTCCAGATGCAAGACTTTAGCCGGACAGGCGCGTTGGTCGAAGCAGTGGCGAACGGAGGCGTGGATGCTGCCGTTCTTACAGAGCCATTGCTTGCCGAAGTGCAGCGAGATTTTCCGAAGGTTTCAATCCTGATCGATACCCGGACGCCGGAGGGGGTGCAGGAAGCTTACGGCGTTCCGGAATATCCCGGCCTGGTGATTTTTTCAACCACACAGTGGGTGGAAACAAATGACGAAGCTTGCATCCGCCTGTCGCGCGCTATCCGGCGGACGCTGGCCTGGATCAC
>CAYTVP010000047.1:2997-17134 GCA_964441675.1 uncultured Solibacteraceae bacterium
CCGTTTGCGCTGAATATCGAGATCGCGCTCACCAGAGCGTTCTCGTAGCCTGCCGCGCAAATTTCAGAAAGGATGCCGCAGGAGTACCGCCGTCCTGACCCGGCAGTCTACGAGAACGCTCTGGTGAGCGCGATCTCGATATTGAGCGCAAACGGCGAAATGCAGTATGAGACCGCAGAGGCAGCCGCTAAGGCCTTTTCCGCTTCGCGCGGCCAGGCGTCTCCGGCGTCCCCTATGCATTCCGACACCTTCACCAACGATTTTGTCGAAAGGGCTCTTCGCGAAGGATCCTAATCCGCGGCGGCCGGTTCCACCAGCGGCGTGGAATATGCATTTAGACGGTTTAGCGCGTCGAGTGCCGCGATTTTATAGCCTTCTGCAAGGGTTGGGTAGTTGAATACCGTATCGATAAAGTAATCGATCTTACCCTTGAAGGCCATCACTGCCTGACCGATATGCACTAACTCGCTGGCGTTGACTCCCACGATATGAACTCCGAGAAGCTCGCGCGTCTCGCTATGGAAGCAGAGCTTAAGCAGGCCCGTCGTATCACCGATGATCTGGCCCCGCGCAATCTCACGGAACCGCGCTTTGCCGATCTCATAGGGCACGCCTTTTTGAGTTAGTTCCTCCTCGGTGAGTCCGCACATGGAAATCTCGGGAAGCGAATAAATGCCATATGGGAAAAGCTCGGGAAAGCTGCGGACGCAATGTCCGAAAGCGTGGCTGGCGGCGAGCCTTCCCTGTTCCATTGACGTGGAGGACAAGCTTGGGAAACCGATAACGTCGCCCACAGCGTAAATGTGAGGCACTCGTGTCTGGTAGTGCTCATTCACCGACAGCCTCCCGCGCGCATCAGCCTCCAGCCCGGCAGCCTGCAAGTTGAGCATGCCGGTATTGCCGGAGCGGCCGATCGAAAACAAAACTTTCTCCACCGCCATTGTTTTTCCGGAGGCCAAAATGATGCGCACCTGCTCACCCAGCTCGGACTCGGTCTTGTGCACGCCCGCCACTTCTTCGCCCAGGCGAAGAGTCACGCGATTCTCGCGAAGATGATAGACCAAATCGTCCACCATCTCGTTGTCGACAAACGGCAGCAGGCGCGACTGTCTTTCGACAAGCGTTACGCGGATCCCCAGCGCGGCAAACATGCTGGTATATTCCGTGCCGATCACCCCCCCGCCGATCACAGCGAGCGTCCGTGGCAACCGGTCGAGCGTTAAAACATCGTCACTGGTGAAGATTGTCTTCCCATCGAACGGAATGTGGCTGGCACGAGTGGCGTGCGTTCCAGTGGCGATGATGATGTAGCGGGCAGTTACCAATCGTGTACCGCGGCCCTCGGGCGCCTCCAGACTAACGGTGTGCGGATCAGCCAGGGACGCCGTGGCTGAGATCAATTCAATTCCATTCCGGGCCATTTGGTCGCGCAGCACATCTATTTCATGGCGAATCACATGATCCGTGCGCCGGAAGAGATCCTCGATCGTAATATTCTCTTTGACTTTGAAGCTGTGGCCGTAGAAGGTTTTTTCGTGATAACCGGAAAGCTCGATAACGGCTTCCCTCAGGGTTTTTGAGGGAATCGTCCCAATGTTGACGCTCACTCCGCCGACCACGGTTTTGCGTTCTACAATTGCGATCTTCTTTTGAAGCTTGGCGGCCAGCGTGGCGGCGCGCAAGCCACCGGGCCCGGATCCGATCACTAGAAGGTCATAGTCATACTCGGCCATCTTTCCCCTTATCTTACGGGGTGCTATGCTTCCTTGTCATGAAACCCCTGACGCGACGTGCTCTTACTCTCGGTATGTTGGGTGTACCAGCAGTCTTACGTGGCGGTAATCGAACATGGAGCGAAGTCTCTCGTATGCTCGAACGCGGGGATCTTCGCGGAAAATTATCAAAGGACGAACTGCCGACACCGGCGCTTCTCCTGGATCTCGATTTATTCGAGAAGAATGTCGCAAGAATGGCCGAGCACGCCAAGTCGCATGGGCGCGCGCTGCGGCCGCATGCCAAGACGCATAAGTGCAGCGAAATTGCCAAGTACCTCGTTCAGAAAGGAGCTGTGGGTGCCTGCGCGGCGAAGATCAGCGAAGCAGAAGCGTTGGCTGCCGACGGCATAACGGGCTTTCTGATAACGACTGCGATGGAAGGTCGCTGGCGTGTGGAGCGCGCGGCCGCACTGGCGCGCCGGAGGCCGGAGACAATCTTCGTCGTCGATAACGCACGCAACGCTGAGGAGCTGAATTCCGCCGCAGCGGCCGCGAAGTTGAAAATGCACGTTGCAATCGATCTCCTGGTAGGCAAAAGGACCGGCATACAGCCAGGCGCGCCCGCCGTGGCGCTGGTGGAGGGGCTAACCAAGCTGCCGAATCTCACCTTCGCAGGAATTCAGGCGTACTCCGGAAATGCGTCACACGTCAAGGGCTTCGAACAGCGCAAAGCAGTTTCGCGCGAGTTTATGGGCCAGGCCGTCGATACACGCCGCCAGTTGGAAGCAAAGGGGATTGAGTGTAAGTGGCTCTCCGGTGGCTCGACCGGTACTTACAACATAGATAGCGGCATCGAAGGGATCACCGAACTCCAACCCGGCAGCTACGTCTTTATGGATCAGGGTTACAACGACATCGGAGGCCAGGACGGCGGCGAAAAGTATTCCGACTTTGGGAACTCCCTGACCGTAGTTTCCAGCGTCTATTCCAAACCGTCGGACAATGTTGCCATTATCGATGCCGGCCTGAAGTCATTCGCTACCGACTCCGGCGGAGTCCCCCGCAGCGTCAAACCGGCGGGAATTCCTTACGCCTGGGCTGGCGACGAACACGGACGCCTCGACCTCGCCGCAGCCGGAAAGTCGCTGAATCTTGGCGACCGCGTGGAGTTCACCGTCCCGCATTGCGATCCCACCGTGAATCTTTATGACCGCATCTTCTGCCATAGAAACGGCATGGTGGAAGCGGCATGGAAGATTACCGCTCGCGGCATGACCCAATAGACCTGCGCTCTCATCCAGCGCACGACGCGTCCGCTCTGTGATAGCCTAAGCCAAGAATTCTTGGTATGAGGCGCAAATCACAGAAGAATGACTCCCCGAGTCACTCGACACGCTCGCAATTGCGCGTGATGGAAAGGGAGGAGCAGGGGTGCTGATACGGAGGATCCGGCATTTTTTTGGCGGCGCGAAATTGGAAGCCGCACTCCGGGCGGAGATGGAGCAACACCTTGAAGAGAAGGTCGCGGAACTGCAGAAGGGTGGGCTCAGTGAACCGGACGCCCAAGCCGAAGCACGCCGTCTCTTCGGCAACTTTAGCTTGAAGCAGGAAGAATCCCGTGATGTCTGGGTCTCTCGCTATTGGTCCAATTTTCGTCAGGACCTTCGCTACGGCCTACGCAATCTGGCAAGAGCTCCCGGTTTCACGGCAATAGCGGTACTCTCGGCGGCGCTTGGCATCGGGATCTGTTCCACCGTGTTCAGTATTGTGAATGCCGCCATCTTTCAGCCTCTACCGGTTTCCGGCCCGGATCGCCTGATGGCTATATCGGGGGTCTACCGCAAAGCAGGAATCGCGGGTCAAACCTTATCATTTGCGGAAATCAGGGACCTTCGCAAGCAGAGACGCTATTGGGAGGGTATAGCTGCTTTCGCTCCGCTACTTTCGGCCGGTATACGTCCGGAAGGCGGCGACGTACGGCAACACTGGGGTTTTCTCGTAACCGCTAATTACTTTGACGTAGTTGCGCCTGGGTTTGCAGTGGGGAAAGGTTTTGTCGAAGGTGAAGACGACACGCCCGGCGCTCCGCCGAGGATTGTTCTGACTCATGATTTCTGGATCAAGCATTTTGGCGGCGATCCTGCGATCGTGGGGCGAACGATTCAGGTGAATAAGCACCGCATGAACGTGGCGGGCGTTACTTCTCAGGGTTTTCGCGGGACCGAGCCCGGGCTCTCCGCCGAATTTTTCCTTCCCTTATCACAGGTCTCGGAAATGCGCCGCCTTGGCGAGAATCCACAACGGATGACGAGCTACGGCTCGCACTGGTTATTGGGTCTCGGCCGTCTGAAACCTGGTGTAGGTATCAGGCAAGGGAGAGCCGAACTCGACTCGATGGCGCGAGAAATCCTTGATCGTGAGCCGAATGTTGCGCGGGATCGAGGATTCTACGCCGAACAGGCCGGTAAACTGCTGCCTGGTATCCGGAAGATAGTTTTTCCCACATTTTTATTACTGTTCGCGATCACGTTTCTCGCACTCCTGATCGCTTGTGTCAACATTGCCAACTTACTACTCGCGCGCGCATCGGCGCGAAGCCGCGAGATCGCAATACGTCTCGCGATTGGAGCGGGGCGCGGCCGCCTGATCTGTCAGTTAATGACCGAGAGCATCCTGCTTGCCGTTGGTGGAGGACTGATCGGAGTTGTGCTTACGGTCTGGGCGGGACAGCTCATAAGAGGCTTTCATATACCACTTTCCGTTCCCATCGATTTGACCATCTCCATCGATTATCGGGTCGTCCTTTTTACTGCCGCGCTTTCGGGCATCACAGGAATTGCTTTTGGCTTGGTACCTGCCTTTCGTGCCACGCGCTCGATTCGATCCGGATCTCAGCCGTTCGATTCCGCTACCACCAGTGGGCCGCGCCGGGTCGAAGTCCGCAATGCTCTGGTTGTGGCGCAAGTAGCGGCGGCAGCGATGCTGGTTACTTGTTCGGCTCTCTTTCTTCGCGGCCTGGATGCCTACCGTCAGATCGACACAGGGATGGATACCCGGAACCTGGTTTTATTCAACTTCGATCCTTCACTAATCCAATACGACGAAAGGCAGACGCAGCGCCTCCTGCTGGACATGCTTCACGATGCGGAAGAATCACCAGGAATACAGTCCGTCAGTGTCACAAACCTAATGCCACTCAGTATTGGCGGAAATTTCACGCGAGTTCGCAGTTCCGGCCAGACGAGTGAAGGCGGCGAACATGCCGCTGTCATGGCCGTTAGTCCACGCTACTTCGAGACAATGGGAATCCCTATTCTGGCGGGCGCAGATTTCCGTCCGGCGCCTTCGGAAGAAGAGATTGCGATCGTGAATTTGGAACTAGCTCGTCGCTTGTATCCGGATCAGGATGCGCTTGGCCGTACGGTGTTTGAAGGCGGGCGCGGAGCGCGCATCGTTGCCGTAGTTGCTAACTCCAGATTCCAGATTCAGGAACCAGAAGTGATACCTATCTTCTATAGACCAGTTCTTGACACTGGAGACAGAAGAGGATCCAGTGGCAGTCTCACGCTGATCGCAAGAACTCCCAATGATCCACAATCGATGACCAAAGCGATTCGCCAACAAATCCAGAGACGCGATCCGGAGTTGGTGGTTACGGCCGGCGAAACGATGGATTTGCACGTCGAGCGTTCGCTGTTTGCACCCCGTCTCGCAGCATCGCTCTTCAGCTTGTGTGGGGCGATTGGTCTTCTGATTGCCACGATCGGCGTTTATGGTGTGGTTAATTATTCTGTTGCGCGGCGCACACGCGAGATTGGGATTCGAATGGCTCTCGGCTCGCCTAGCTCACAAGTGGTTAGAATCGTCCTGCGCCATGGAATGACGGTCGCGCTGGTGGGGATCTTCATTGGATTAGCGGGGGGCTTGGCGCTAAGCCGGGTAATCCGCAGCTTGATCCATAGCGTAAGCGCCACCGATCCGGTTGCTTTAGCCGCGGGCCCGGTGATCCTGTTGATCGCGGCCTTGCTAGCGATGATAATTCCTGCGCTACGCGCGGCCCTAGTGGATCCAACGCAAGTGCTGAAGGCGGATTGACGCGAAGCTGAGGCGATCCGCCTCAGTTCACAATTTTCGGGTTGGCGCCGGGCCGATTCTCCCAACTCTTGACCTCTTTTGCAGCCGCCCACGCCTGTTGCACCGGGTCGGGAAAGGTGGTCAGCATCTTTGCGACTTTGGCGCGAAGTTCTTTCACAATCTGCGGTCTGTCTTTCGCCAGATCGTAGCTTTCATCCGGATCGTTGGCCAGATCGTACAGCTCCGGCTCCGGAAGCAAGGCACTGGCACGTTGTCCCTGGCTATAGAAATCCACGTTCCAGCGCATCAAATGCAGCTTCCAGTTTCTCCAGCGCGCGCATTGCAGATTCCAGCCGTCGAAGTAGAGAAGGGGCTCGCGATCGATCTCACGAGCGCCGCCGGATAGCATCGGCCAGATATCAATTCCATCGATTGGTTTGGCGGGCGGCGCAACTCCGCAAAGTTTCGCGACAGTCGGAAAGATGTCCATCATCGACGCAACACCGTCAATTGTCCGGCCCTTGGCTACGCGGCCAGGCATTCGCGCAATGAACGGTACGCGGACGCCGCCTTCCCAGGTCGTTCCCTTCCGCCCACGAAGCCCTCCGGGAGATCCTCCGAACCAGGGGCCGTTATCAGAAGAAAACATAAACAAAGTATTTTCGTCGAGCTTGTTCCGTTTCAGCGCGGACAGAATTTCGCCTGCCGACCAGTCGAGCTCCGCAATGACGTCTCCGTAGAGACCAAGCGGCGACTTGCCACGGAACCGGTCTGAGGCGGCGATCGGACTATGGGGCATGGAATGGGGCAAATACAGGAAGAAGGGGTCGTCCTTCGATGCGTTGATAAAGTCGACCGCCTGCCCGGTATAACGGCGGGTAAGAAGGCGCTGGTCCGGCTCCTCCTCGATCACTTTGTCATCCTTCATCAGCGGAAGCGGCGGCGCGTCGGGCCGGGCATAGTTGGGCGACGGATTGGTCTTCCGGCTCATGTCGTTCGAGTATGGGATTCCAAAGTAGGAATCGAATCCGCGCCGGGTCGGCAGATAGTCGGGCAAGTGTCCCAGATGCCACTTACCGATGCAGGCGGTGCGGTATCCGGCTGGCTTCAGCAGTTGCGCAAGCGTTGTCTCTCCGGCCGGAAGTCCTTCCTTATCGAAAGGATTCAACACCCGCGGAACACCTACGCGCGTCGGATACCGGCCGGTCATCAACGCCGCCCGGGAGGGAGAGCATAATGGATTCGCCGACAGCCAGTGGGTACACCGGACACCTTCAGCAGCGATACCGTCCAGGTTGGGCGTGGACGCCTTTCCGCCGTAGCAGCCAAGATCTCCGTAACCCAGGTCGTCGCAATAGATCATGACGACATTGGGTTTGCGAGGCTGTGCGGCAAGGCAGGCGATTGAGCCGGTCAACAAGCTGCGGCGGCTGATCTGCATAGCCTGTCACGATATCATCAACGCGAGATGAAATCGCTTCAAAGCGGTCTGCTTCTTTTCATTTTTCCGCTGCTGGCCGCGGGCGAGATTCAACCACCCGCCAGCTACGTTCCGATCTTCGAGAAAACGCTAAGGGAAAATATTCTCGATTTCTGGTTTCCCAAAACGCTTGATAAAAAGAACGGCGGCTACACGCTAAATCACGACGCATCCGGCGAGTCGAAAGGCGATGCCCCCAAGGGAATCGTGACTCAATCCCGCCAGGTATGGCTGTTTGCTCGCGCAGCGCGGGCGGGATACGGCAACAAGCGTGAAATGCTGCAAGCGGCGGACCACGGATATCAGTTTCTTCGGAACAAAATGTGGGATGCCCGCAATGGCGGATTCTACTGGTCCGTCGATGCTGCCGGCAATGACAAGCGGCAGCCGAAAAAACATCTCTACGGCCAATCGTTCGGCTTATACGCCGTCAGCGAATACGCGCGAGCCAGCGGCCGGATGGATGTGCTTTCGTTCGCACACGAAATTTTTAACGTGCTCGAAAAGCGGTCGCACGACAAACAGTTTGGCGGCTATCGCGAGTTCTTCAACGAAGATTGGTCCATTCCGTCCGAAAGCGAGCCGTCGTATATGGCCGGCGGATCTCAAACCAAGCTGATGAATACGCATCTACACCTGATGGAGGCCATGACCGCGTACTACCTTGCGTCAAAGTCGCCTCTGGCAAGAGACCGCCTGATCGAACTGGTGGATATCGAGACCAATGCAGTCGTCCGCAAAGGCCTGGTGGCGTGCACGGACCAGTATCAACTGAATTGGACGCCGAAGCTCGAAGGAAAGCTGGCGGTGGTTTCCTACGGGCATGACCTCGAAAACGTCTGGCTCATCGCCGATGCGCGAGCGGCGCTTGGCCTGCCAGTTGCGCCATTTGTCGACCTTTTCAAGGAACTGTGGACGTATTCCCTGAAATACGGCTACGACGAGAAGAATGGCGGCTTCTACAATTCAGGCCCGTTCCGCCAGCCCGCAAATGACCGGAACAAGGCCTGGTGGGTTCAGGCGGAAGTGTTGGTCAGCGCGCTCGAAATGCATCTGCTGACGGGAGAACCGCTCTACTACGATGTCTTCGAAAAGACCTGGCAGTTCCTCGATAAGAATCAAATTGACTGGGAGAACGGCGAGTGGCATTCCACCATCCTTCCTGATGGCCGGGCGCGCGGGGATAAGGCACAAATCTGGAAAGGCGGCTATCACAATGGCCGCGCAATGGTGGAGTCGGTAATCCGGTTAAAGGCGATCTCCACCAAGCGCTGAGCCGGCGCTCTACTGGACGTAAATCGTAGCGCCCACCTGACTGGAAGATCCATTCGCAGCAGTCACAAACACTTCCTGCGCGCCGGTTCCAATACCGGAAGGAATTACGGCGTTCACCTGGTAGAGTCCCGCGTAACCCGGGGCCAGACCTGCGAACGTCACTTGCGCTTCGGAACCTCCAATGGAGGCGCCCACCGGAAATAGCGTATAGATCAGCTGATCGAGGGGGGCAAGAACACCGGCCGGAATCAGCAGCGTTGTATCGCCCAACCCGGTGCAATACAGGGCAATCGTCGACCCTCGGGGCGCGGGGTTGTTCGCCGAATTGATCGTGCCGTCCTGATTGATGGCGCTGACGTCTTTAGTGCCCGGACTCACATAAAGTCCTGGCAGAGCCGATTGCACCAGGAATGTCGCCTCAGGACTATTCTGGCCGTCATAGTTGACAAATATTCTCGCCAGCGTGCCGACAATTTCCGCGTAAGGCACCTGCGCTTCCACCTGCGTGGAGGAAACGTATAGGAGAGGCGCGGCGATTCCGTCAATGATGACTCGCACGCCACCCAACTCGTTCGGAAGGTTTTGCCCCGCCTGCGCGGTCACCGGAGTCGCGGGACCAATGCCGGATCCATAGATGGAAATCAGCTCGCCGGGGACAAGCGCGCCCCCTTCACCGCTGGCGCCATTCAGAATGGTGTCGGCTGTCAGGATAGGCTGTGTTTGGGGCGTTCCGGTGACCGTGACGGAGAACCCCCGCAGAACACCGCTTAACGACTGACTGCGGTTGTTCTGCACCGCTAAGCGCCACACGCCGAATGAAGTTTGATTGTTGAAGTTCGAGAGGGGTTCATTTCCTTGAAATGGCCCCACACCGGCCGCCGTTGGACAGGCAACCGAGAATCGCACCGCGGCAGCATCGTCAAACGTCGTATCGACGTTGGGAGCAGTACCGCAGTTTCGCTCCAGCAGCCTCGTGCGGGTCCCGAACGGTGAAAAGGTAAATACGTTCAGATCCTCCTGCCTGGGGTAGTCCACCTGCACCCGAACAGTCACTTTTGAAATCTGCAGTGCCCGAGAAACGACAATCTCGGCAATTGTGAACTCGCTGGAGCTGTAGTTGATAGGGAGCGGTGGACCGCTATAGGTAAACGTGGCGGTTTCCTGAGCCATCGCCCCGATCGCAAGGGCGGAAGCGAAAAACAATCGATGGATCATATGAGCAATAATCTCCTGACTGCACACGAAACGACTGGATGCATTATTTTGCACGCCTCGCTTGATACACTCACCCGCAGTGCATAGCGGCGCTGAACTTTTCGTCTCCACTCTACGACAACTTCAGATTCACGAAATCTTCACTCTCGTCGGCGACCACCTGAACGAAGTTCTGGCTGTTGCCGCTCGCGATGGCATTCGCATTATCGATATGCGCCACGAATCCGGCGTGGCACACGCGGCGGACGCATGGGCGCGCATCCACCGCCGGCCAGCCGTAGCGCTGGTTACGGGCGGTCCCGGGCACACAAACGCGCTCACCGGCATCGCCACGGCGCAGCTTGCGGGAAGCCCGCTGATTGCCGTCTCCGGCAGCCGCGCTTCCACGGCGGCGTATCGAGGCGCGTTTCAAGACATCGACCAGGTGTCCATGGCGCGGCCAGTCACGAAATGGTCGGCTGAGCCGCCCGGCGCGGGCCAAATTCCGTTCTATCTGGTTCGAGCATTCGAGGAGGCCAACTCCGGTCGCCGGGGCGCGGTCCACCTCACCATTCCAGTCGATCGATTTTTAGAGAAAGTAGCCGCCACACCGGCAGCACACCTGGCTCCGCCTGCCATACCCATCAGGCCGGATGTGATCCACGTGATCGAACTTCTGCGGCAGGCGGCCCGTCCTGTTGTGATCGCCGGAAGCGGAATCTGGTGGGCCAACGCTGAGGAGGAACTACGACAGTTCATCCAACACACCTCTCTGCCTCTCTACACCATCACCATGGCGAAAGGTGCGGTCAGCGACGAGCACCCACTGGTAATGGGGTATGCAGACCCTGCGCTGAATACCGCCGTTCGAAAAGTATTTCGCGAGGCAGACGTCGTCTTGGTGGCCGGCAAACGGATCGACTACCGTCTGGCTTTGGGAGGCAACCGCCTGTTTTCCCCTGGGACACAGTTTGTTCAGATCGACGTGCATCAGACCGAGCTGGGGCTGAATCGGCCGCTGGCCTACGGGATTTGCGCGGATGTACGCGACACTCTGCGTTCTCTGCGCGAAGCAGCGGGCGATCCGTGGATGGAAAAGCCCTGGATTGCGCAACTCCGGGAGGTTCGGCGAGAACACGAACAGCAATTGGAAGAAATCGCTCAGGATCGGGACACACCGATTCACCCGGCGGCGTTCTATCGCGTGCTGCGGGATGCTTTACCTCGCGAGACATTATTCTCCTGGGACGGCGGCGACTTCGCACATTGGGGCCGCGCCTTTCTTCCCGCGCGGCACGCCGGCGGCTGGCTCCGGCTTGGGCCGCTCGGCACCATCGGGTCCGCCCTTCCGAACGGGATTGCTTTGAAACTGGCTCACCCGGACAAACCTGTAACCGTAATCACGGGTGACGGCTCGCTCGGGTTTTACCTGGCGGAAATCGATAGCGCTGTGCGGCACAAGTTGCCAATCGTAATCATTGTTGGGAACGACGCGGGATGGGGCCTGGAGCGCGAGCTGCAATCCGCCACGGTTGCAGGATCTCCCAACGTTGCCTGCGAGCTTTCTCCCGCGCGCTATGACCTGATTACGCAGGCATTCGGGGGCGCAGGGGAGACGATCGAATCTCTCGACCAGATTCCGTCCGCCATTCATCGCGCCTTCGCTTCGAACATCCCCTATTGCTTAAATGTCAGAATTCGCGGCGCGCGTTCACCCTTTACGGACTGGCAGATTGCGGGCAAACGATAGCCGATTCCAACCCGCTGCCCCGCCCCGAAGTAGCCTGAAGGGAGCATGATTGAAACGGGACTTGGCGGCCGCATCGTCATTATTACGGGTGCGGCGACCGGCATTGGCAAAGCAACAGCCCTACGATTTGCGCAGGAAGGCGCCCGCGTCGTTGGTTGGGACATCAATTCGGAAACATCCCGGGAGTTCGCCGGCGAGCTACAACAGGCTGGAGGAAGCGGCACGCTCCGGAGCGTGGATGTCTCGCGATCGAATGATGTGAACGCCGCCGTAGACGCTGCGACGGCTGAGTATGGAACGATCGACGTCCTCATCAATAACGCCGGTATTATTCGCGACGCCCAGCTGATCAAGGCACGCGACGGCGAGATCGCCGCAATGATGAGCGATGAGGACTGGGCGTCCGTGATTGATGTGAATTTGAGCGGAACCTTTCATACGACACGGGCCGTGGCCAAAAAAATGATTGCATCCGGAAGGGGGGGGGTCATTCTGAATGCATCGTCAGTGGTTGGTCTTTATGGAAATTTCGGGCAAACGAATTATGTCGCCTCCAAGGCCGGCGTAATTGGAATGACGAAGGTATGGGCACGGGAACTGGGGCGTTACGGCATTCGCGTCAATGCCGTCGCACCAGGCATTATCGACACGGAAATGACACAGCAGATGCCGGAATCCATTCGCTCGTCGATGGTCCAGCGCACGCCCATCCGGCGGATGGGCCGCGTGGAAGATATTGCGAATGCGTACCTATGGTTGGCGTCGGAGGCCGCATCGTTTGTGCACGGCGCGGTTCTATCCGTCGATGGAGGAGTGGTCACCGGAACGTAGCTGCGAGAACATGACATAAAGGGCAGGAATGAAGAAGATTTACATTGCCGCTTTTCACCAATCGAAGTTCGGCAAGCTTTTAGGGATGACCGTTCCGGAAATTGTGAGCCGTTCTGTCACCGGAGCCTGTCGCGAAATCGACGTTCAGCCGGACGCCCTGGATGTCGCCTCTATCGGCGCCGCCTGCAACTTTTCGTTGAACGAGCAAGGGTTGCTGTCGGGGTTGGTGGCGATGACGCCCGGCATGGCCGGCAAGCCAATCGAAGCGGTCGAAAACGCATGCGCGACTGGCGGGCAGGCTGTCCTGTCGGTGATTCAGAAACTTCAGCTCGGAATGGGCGATACAGGAATTGCAATCGGTTTCGAGAAGATGCGCGGCGCCGATGGCAAGATGGACGGCAAGCTGATCGGCAAGGTATTGGGCTACTTTTCTCATCCGGACGAACGGCATGGAAAAGCCTATGTATTTCCGCATCTTTTTGCCGAAGTGATGCAGTCGTATATGGCGGAGTTCGGCGCTACGGAACGGGATTTGGCTCACATTGCCGTGCAGGAGTATCACAATGCGCGCCATAATCCGTGCGCGCAGATGCACGAAACAACTCTTTCGCTGGATCAGGCAGTTACTATCGGCGGAATCAACCGATACGTTGTCGACGGTCTTCCGCTGAAGACATACGATTGCTCACAAATCAGCGACGGGTATGCGGCGTTGATTCTGGCCACAGAGGAGGGGCTCTCAAAGCTTGGACTGAAGCCAGCTGACTGCGTAGAGATCGCCGGCTGGGGACAAGCCACCGATCCAATCAGCAAGGAAGGGCGAGATGTTCTCCGGCCGGCCGGAGCGTATGGGGCAATGAATAGCGCCTACCAGATGGCAGGCGTGGCTCCCACGGACGTGAACGTGGCCGAGGTCCACGACTGCTTCACAGTCATGGGTGCAATCGGCACGGAGGTAATCGGCAAGGCTTCTCCAGGCGAAGGAGCGCGATATTGGGTGGAAGGCAAAGCGGCTCCCAAGGGAGAATGCGGCATCAACACGTCGGGCGGCCTCATCGCCAAGGGCCACCCGATCGGCGCCAGCGGTATTGCCATGATTGGATGGGCATCGTTGCAGCTGCAGGGCAAGGTATCGCCGGAGATCCAGGTTCCTAATCCGCGCGCCGCCGCTACATTCAACATTGGCGGACCAATCTGCGCATCTGTTTGCACTGTTCTCAGGGTTTGAGTGGCTGTCGTCACAGTCGATATCAGCCCGTTTCTCGTTCGCAGCGCGGGCGTTAAAACGTACCTTTACTACTGGCTGAAGGCGCTCCGTACGGCCAATCATCCAAACCTGGAGATCCGCACCTTTCCAGCGGATTATCGCGGAGAAGCGCTGATACACGAGGGGTCGGTATTCTCCGCGGGAGCAACATTTTTGGCATTAGCGCGATTTGCCATGTTGACGCGCGCCGGTCTGTCCAGCGCCGCGGGAGATATCTATCACGCCACGAATCTCAGCTACCGCACACCCCATGCACGTAGAATCACAACTACTCTTCACGACGTAACCTACCGGATGTTCCCGGATCTGCATACGGCCGCCACACGGGAATGTCACCGGCGCTTCGATGAGAACGTGCTGGTGAAGTGTTCGCGCATCATGTGCGTTTCGGAAGCCACGCGCCGCGATGCTGTCCGAGTTCTCGGCATTCCGGAGGAACGCCTTACAGTTATCCATCCAGGCGTCGATAGCCGATTTTTTTCGGTTTCGGAATCGGACAGCGGCCTCGCTGCGGCCCAGTTCGAAGACACCGGGCAGCGGGATCAGCCGCA